>NZ_CP114768.1:300000-377776 GCF_027359925.1 Hymenobacter canadensis
CAAATTGGAACGGCCACTACGTGGAGCAACGTGGCCGCAGGCACCTTTTTCTCGGTGGGCCTGCGCACCGACGGCACACTGTGGGCCTGGGGTGATAATTTCCAGGGCCAGCTCGGCGATGGAACGTTTACATCCCGAATCACCCCGGTTCAAATCGGCACGGCCTCGACCTGGCAACAGGTGGCAGTGGGTGCTTTCCACACGCTTGCGGTACGCGCCGATGGCACGCTCTGGGCCTGGGGCAGCAATTTCCGCGGCCAGCTCGGCGACGGCACCGGTACCTCCCGGAACACTCCCGTGCAAATTGGTACGGCCACGAACTGGCAGCGCTTGGCCGCCGGTGCCAACCACACGCTCGCGGTGCGCACCGACGGCACGCTGTGGGCCTGGGGCGACAACGCCAACGGCCAGCTCGGCGACGGCACCATTACCAACCGGCTGACGCCGGTGCAGGTGGGCACCCTGGCCACCTGGCGGGAGATTGCCGGGGGCAGCACCCACACCGTCGCTACCCGTACCGACGAGTCGCTTTGGGCCTGGGGCAGCAACGGCAGCGGCCAGGTGGGTAGCCCGGCTCTGGCTACGGCCCGGGTGCGGCAGCCCGAACAGCTCGGTACGGACACGAACTGGCAGCAGGCAGCCTTGGGCAACACCCACACGGTGGCAGTGCGCACCAACGGCACGCTGTGGACCTGGGGTGAGAATGCGTTCGGCCAGCTCGGCGACGGCACCACCACCGCGCGCAACGTGCCGATCCAGATTGGCACGGCCACGGACTGGCGCAGCGTGGCGGCCGGCTTCAACCATACCCTCGCGGTGCGTGCCGACGGCACGCTGTGGGCCTGGGGCGACAACGCCGGCAGCCAGCTCGGCGACGGCACCACCACCAACCGCCTGGTTCCGGTGCAAATTGGCACGGCCACGAACTGGCAGCGCGTGGTTACGGCCAACTTCTGGACGCTCGCGGTGCGTACCGATGGCACACTCTGGGCCTGGGGTTCAGGCGTTACAGGCTTTGGCACCTTGTCCGGCTCGTATCGTCCCACCCCGACTCAGATCGGCACCGACATGAACTGGCGATGGATAGCCATGGACGGCGGGCGCGCGGCGGGCGTGCGCACCGATGGCACGCTCTGGGTGTGGGGCAGGAACTTCGGTGGCTGGCTCGGCGACGGCACGACCACCGACCAACTTGCGCCGGTGCAACTTGGTACGGCTACAACCTGGCAGGAAGTTGTTTTCGGCGAGCGGCACGGGTCTGCCGTGCGCACCGACGGCACGCTCTGGGGCTGGGGCGACAGCTTTTTTGGCCAGGTGGGCGATGGCAACACCACTTCCCGCCCGACGCCAATACAAGTAGGTCCGGCCGCCGGGTGGCGCAGCGTGACCGCCGCCTCTCTTCATACCCTGGCCCTGCGCACCGACGGCACGCTCTGGGGCTGGGGCGCCAACTCCGGCAACCAGCTCGGCGACGGGACCTCCGACATCCGCTATGCCCCCGTGCAAATCGGCACGGCCACGAACTGGCAGCAGGTTATCACCAGTACGACCCACACCGTGGGCATACGCACCAACGGCACGCTCTGGGTGTGGGGCAATAATGAGGAGGGCCAGCTCGGCACTGGCCAGCCCTACAGCACCTCCGTGCCCCTGCTGGTCACGAGTGGTTCCGGTCCGCTGTCGGCGCGTGGAGCCCGCGGAGCTGCCGGCTCGTTGGTTCTGGTCCCCAATCCGGCCCGCGACATGGTCACCCTCCCCGGGCTGGGAACGAATACCATCCTGCGCCTGCTCGATGCCCAAGGCCGGCTGGTGCGCACCGGCGCCGGTGCGCGCTTGTCGCTGGTAGACCTGACACCCGGTTTGTACCTGCTGCAAGCCACCGTGCCCGGCCAGCCAGCACGAACGGCCCGCCTCCTGGTCGAGTAAGTCCCCATCTAGCTGCGGTGGGCCGCCGCTCGTGAAACGTGTGTTCCTTCTACCATACTCTCCGGACGCTTGCGCATTCTCTGCTAGCTGCCCCTCTTCCCTGCTTGCTCGCTAAAACACTATAGGCCAGCGAAGGAAACGGTTAGCTCTCCGACGGTCCCGCTTCACGGGGTTGCGTTAGCAGTTGGACAAAGAATTGTGATAAGCTGATAACTTATTGATCAGCAGCGGTTTTTAACTAGCACTCACCTATCCACTTCTGCTGCTTTCCCTGGTCCAGTGGATTACCCGCCGTTTACATCGCCTCGCGTTGAAGGCCAGCAGAGAGCCCGAAAACGGGGGATTTCCGCTACTAGCTACTTCCTGCCGCTGCTAAGCTGTAAGCTGGGCAAAACCTAGTATCCCGAACGCGTAGCGGCAATCAAAGTACCCGTTAGGCCCATTTTATGGCTTTCTGGTACCCTGAGCCGAGGGAAGTAGGCCTCGGAAATACAGTTGGGTAGAAAGCAAGGAATGGCAATGGCCTGGTGCGGGCCCTAGCGGCGCAGCAGCTTCAGCAGCTTGGCGTAGAGCTGGGCCTCGTCGAAGGGCTTGGCCAGGCAGTCGTTCATGCCGGCGGTCAGGTAATGCTCGTGGTCGGCCCGGAAGGCGTTGGCGGTGAGGGCCAAGATGGGCACCGTGGCCCGGGCCGGGTCGGCGTGGGCGCGCAGCAAGGCGGTGGCTTCCAGGCCGCTCATGCCCGGCATTTGAATGTCCATCAGCACCACGTCGTAGTCGTCGCGCCCAAATTGCTCCACGCCCTGGTGGCCGTCCTCGGCCTCGGTTACCACCACGCCCCATTCCTGCATGGTGCGCCGGGCCACGAAGCGGTTGATGTCATTGTCTTCCACCAGCAGCACCCGCACGCCGCGTAGCGCGCCGGTGTCGAAGCTTTCCGGCTCGGCGGCGCTAGTGGCGTTCTGGGCTTTGGCGAGCGTGAGCACGAAGGTGAAGCAGCTGCCCACGCCGGCCGTGCTTTCCGCCGTGAGCTGGCCGCCCATCTGCTCCACCAGCGCCTTGCTGATGCTTAGGCCCAAGCCCGTGCCGCCAAACCGGCGCGAGGTGTCGGCGTAGGCCTGGGTGAAGCTCTCGAAGATGCGCGCCAGCACCTCGGGCTTCATGCCGATGCCGGTGTCCGTCACCTGAAAGCGCACGGTGAGCGCGTCGGCAGTTTCGGCCAGCAGCTCGCCCTGCACGCGCACGGTGCCGCCGGCGGGGGTGAACTTCACCGCGTTGCTCACCAGGTTGATCAGTATCTGATTGAGGCGGTGCGCATCGCCCTGCACCCAAGGCAGGGGACAGGACTCGCGCAGCGGCTTGCCCTCAAACCGAATACCCTTTTCCGCGGCCTGCAGCGCCAGCGGGTGCACGGCGTGGCCCATCGAGTCGCAGAGGTTGAAGGCCTCCAGATCCAGCTCCAGCTTACCGGAGGCGATTTTGGCCATGTCGAGCACGTCGTTGAGCACGGCCAGCAGGTGGTGCCCCGAGCGGCTGATGATGGCCAGGTACTCCTGCTGCTCAGGCGTGAGGGCGGTTTTGCTCAGCAGGTTGGCCACGCCCAGCACCCCGTTCATGGGCGTGCGGATTTCGTGGCTCATGTTGGCCAGGAAGTTTTCGCGGGCCGTCACGGCAGCCTCGGCGGCCAGCCGGGCGCGCTGCGTTTCCTCCTCGGCCAGAATGCGGTCCGTGATGTCGTGGCCGTGCGAAATCATGTACGATTCGTTGGGCTCACGCACCACCACGTTGTGGTAGAGCACGTAGCGAATGTCGAGGCTGCCGCGCGGGCGCACCCGCAGCACGCCCTTGTCCTCGCCGCGGGCCGCCATGCGCACCAGGTAGGCCCCAAACACGGCCCGGTCCTCGGCCAGCATGTGGTCCGTCACGTGGCGGCCGGGCATCGCGTCGGCGTTCTCGCGCAGCAGCGTGGCCAGCGCGGGGTTCACCGAGAGCACCGTGCCGTTCAGGTCGCAGGTGCCGATGAGGGCCTGGCCGTAGAACATGAGGTCGTGGTACTTTTTCTCGCTGCGCTCGAGCGTGCGCTGTGCCCGTTTCATGGCCGTGATGTCGGTGGTCACGCCCAGTACCTGCACCGTGCCGTCGGTGCGGTAGAGGCAGCGCTTGGTTGTGTAAAACCAGTGCACGACGCCATCGGCCAGGGTGAAGGGCTCCTCGCGGGAGATTTCCTCCCCGGTTTCCAGCACCTGCCGGTCCACGGCCGCGTAGGCGGCCAGCTCGCGGCCCAGCTGGCTGTTCGGGTCGATGTTGTCCGGGTCGGGGGGCACGGGCGAAAGCTCCACCAGGTGCTGCATGGCCCGGTTCTGAAAAATCAGCTTCTGCTGCCTATCGCGCACAAACACGATAGTCGGAATATTGTCGAACACCTGCTGCATAAATTGCTGCTGCTCGTGCAGCTCGCGGCGCACCGCGTTGCGCTCGGTGATGTCGGCAAAGTAGAGGTTGACGTAGCCTTCCTGCGGAAAGGGCATCACCGCCACAGACCAGGACTGCTCGCCCATCATTACTTCCACCTCATGGCCTTCGGTCTGGGTGAGGGCCTCGGCGACAGCGGCCCGTAGCTGCCGCTGCACCTGCACCTGCTCGGCCCGCGACAAACCCTTGCTGATGCGCCGGGCGGCTGGATTGGCATGGAGCTGCTGCCGGTTGGCCCCAATGCGCACGAAAGGCCGCGGGCTCTGGTCGGCAACGGTGAAAATCAACTTCTGCTCGGCCAGTAGTCGCTGCTCCTCGCTCACGTCGCGCAGGGTGAGCAGGGTAATGCCTTCCGGTCCAGCATCCGTCGGGGCGGGCCTAATATCGTAGGCCAGCACCCGGCCATTGTGCAGCCGAAAAAGCTCGTGGTGGGCTGTGGTGAGCTTCTGCGAATCGGGCGCCGTCCAGCTCGCCAAATCGAGCGGCGCGGCCAGCAGGGGCTGCATCTGGGCCATCAGGTGGCCGGCCGGCCGGCCGAGCCAGGCGGCTACCTCAACCGGCAAACCCAGCAGGTGGAAAAAATTGCGGGTGGCCAGCACGATGTTGCCCGCCGCGTCCAGCAAAAGCAGGCCTTCGGGGAGCCGGTCGGAGAGGGTTTCCAGCATCTGCTCCACGAGGCGGGCCTGGGCCAACTCGGCCGTCAGGGCCTGAATGCGTAGCTCGGCCGCGGCCAGGGCAGCGCAGCAAGGAGAGGCCACGGCGGGCACGGGAGCAAATGCAGCAGTCATGCGTAAAAACGAGTTGGTGAAGGTGCGCCAGCGGCTGCGTGTGCTGGCTACCGTACCAACACGGTGCCAAAGCGAATTTTATTAATTATAACGCTGATTATTAACAATTTGTGCTGCAAATAAGCTTGTCGCCGACTCCAGCCCGTAGAATAACCATCCAGCATCTGGAGGCCTGGGGCGGGCCGCCGGCCCGACCCCCAAACGCAGCCAGCCCGCCGGCCCCACGGGGGCCAGCGGGCCGGTCAAAGAGCTTACACCGGGTAAATCAGCTGATAAAAACTTCGAGCACTCGCTTCCGGTGGGTGCTGGTGATGCTCAGGCCGGGTAGGTCGACGGCGGGCCCAGTGGGAAGCTCGCGCTCGCCCTCGGCCGCAAAGCCAAAATCCAGGCTCCAGTCGGCAAAGCGGCGGGCGGCAATCGAGATAGCAGGACAAATGCTGGAAAAACGGCAATCGGGACTCGTAGCCATAGTAATCAAATAAAAGGATAGGAAACGCCCCGCCTGCAGCGGCAGCACGCGGCCGGGCAGGACACAGTTCAGCAGTACCGCCGGCCGCTTGGAGGGCGCAGCAGGGCACTGATTTCAGGAAGTGGGGAGCGTTAGGCGAGAGAGCCTACAAACAGGACGGGCCGCTGCTGAATGGGCAGCGGCTGCCGGTGAGCCCAGCGCAACCAGTCCGCAGATTGAAGCGCTGACGAGGGGCAACTATGCAAAGCGTAGGATCTCGGAGCTAGCAGACTCGACAATCAGTTTGGCAAGCAAAGCTACCCAATACGGGCAAAACAGGCTGCTGTTACGTTTTTTAACCTGCGAAATGACTGTGTTCGAGTGGCGCAACTAGGTCCAACCCTGCAGCCAACTTATGTTGCCAACGCAGCTACACTCGTTGGCAAGTCGAGTACGCAAGTTCCAGCGTTTCGACGGCCAGCACCATTTGCGGCAACTCAAGCTCGGAGGTACTCCACTTCACTGGCCAGGCCTGCGTGAATAACCAGCTGGCCAGGGGGTTGCCGGCCTCGTCGAGCAGCCTAAGTGACACGTTGCGCGCCACAATGGGGGAGGTGAAACTTCCAGCTAGGGTTGTCAGGCACCACGCCGCTAAGGTAGCGTCTCGGCTAACCAGACCACGCCGCAGCACCAGATTGCTGTACCCAGCCCTGGCAGGCAGGCGAGGCAAATACTGGTCTTGCCCACTGAGGCTCGGCTGCTCTTGCTCTGGCTGCTCGAGTAAGATCCCGGACATTTCCTGAAAAGCAGCCTCGACATCCGCGGGCTCACCTTCCAGCTCTAATTGAAAGTAAAACCTGGGAAGAGGCAAGGTATCTGCCATGGCTAGCCGTTGATAATGGATTGGGGTTTGCCCGGGTAGCGTCGGAAGGTCAACGGCTACCTTGTTGCCATAGGTCTGTCGGCCGGTTCCTTGCACTTTAACGGCCCGGAAAAAACGGGCATCGTTGAAAGTCCTCGTAATGCAGGCCGTCAGATAAGGCAGGGCTGGTGGCTGTGGGTCCGTCAACCAGCTACTGCTTCAGATACCAGTACATCCCGGACCGACCCGACTTGTTTCTGAGGCCGAAGCGTTGCTTGGCGCGCTGGCCTTTAAACAAATCGGCTAAGTCGGCCAGCAACTCTTGTTCCTCGGCAATGTAGGAGTGCCCCAGCAGACTGGTGTCGATGTTGGAGGCATCCACGGTTTCCACTCCCTTGGTTACCACGAGAGTAGCCCCACCCTGGCCGGCTCGCGGCTCTTTGTGAACTTTCTGCGAAGCCAGCAAGGCCTGATCCTTAGACGAGGCATACAGCGTGATTCCGCCAAAACGGTTGCTGAGCTTAGGTGCGATCTGCTCGCGGAAGATATCGGCATCGATGTCCGGGGCGGCGAGTACTATCTCCTTGATTCGGGGGGCCAGGGCCGGGTTTTCGGCTACCAGATCCACCAGTGCGGCGGTAAGTCCCCGGTTGCCCATGCTGTGCCCAACGATGTAGAGCTGCTCAATGCCCCCCGTCGTCAACGCGTCCACGATAAACTTCTTTAAGTCGGGCGTAGCCCAGACAATGTTGTTCTCGTCCACGGTATAGCCCAGCGTGTTGCCTTGGGAGGGCCAGCTGAACAGCAGGGCCGGGCCGGCAAAGCTCAGGTCGCTGGCCATCTGCGCCGTTCGCTTCACGGCCGCGTCAAACCCCACGTTGTAGCCGTGCACGAACATGAAGGCACTTTTGGAGCGGGCCGCGTCCTTACGAATGTTCTGAAAGAAGACATCCTTTGGCCTGGTAGATGACTGCGTAACAAACACGTGCTTGTCGGGGTCGTTGCTGCCTATTTCGAAGCCCAGCAGGGAGTAAGGGGATTCGATCTTGCCGATGCTGTGGCCGGGAGGGATGTTGACGACGGCCATACCGTACGTGACTTTAGTAGCACTGGTCGCCCGGTCGCCCGCAAACTGCAGTACTTGCCGCTCGCTGCCATTTGCCTTCCGGTTGGTCGCAAAGTAGACCACCACGTCCTTGCCGTAGCGCAAATTCACTTTATCCTGGGCGTACTTGCGTGTCCGCTCCAGCTGAGCCTGGGTTGGGGCTGGCCCGGGCTTCTGCGAAGGCATTGGCCCGGGAGCTGATCCCAGAACAAGCGGGGGAGCCAACTGCAGCGAATCCACCGCGGCCCAGGTGGCCAGCACTTTTTCTTTTCCGCGCTCTCCGTCGGCGGTCACATACTCTCCTTCCCGCAGAACAGTGCGCGAGCCGTTCAGGTCCACGGTTGCGGTTTTATGTTCCAGCCGGGCCCCATTAGCCAGCACAACATCTTCCAGCAGGGGCTCTATCGCCTCGTCCGTTACGCGCATCACCGAGCCGAACTGCATCACATACCGCACCGGTACAGCAGTAGCCTGGTGAGAGCCCCTGGCTGTTAACGTAAATGGGGCCGGCTGCAGGGTGGCAAGAGACAAGACGAGCAGGGCAGACCAGCGGAAGGTGAAGTGCATGAAGTTAGGGGAGCGTACTAGGTACTAGAGGGAAGAGGATATAGTAGGGTAAATATAGAGGATTAATCAGATATAATATAATTATTAAAACAATTATCTATACTTGATGAAGGGTGGCTACGCGGCTCACCAGGCCCCTTGCCATTGGCGGGGGGATAAACCAGCAACTGTCATTCCGGTATGGTAAACCGTCCACAAGTTCAATGGGCCGGCCCAAGAAGTAATCACCCGTCCAGCCTGAATAATTTATTCTCCCACTGTTTTTGTTAACGATTTTTTGGCGGCTCCATTAAGCGCTGTAAAAAATATTTTTTCAGCTCACACGTTTATCTCTTACCGGTAAAGCTGTCTTTCAATTAACATCAAGCTTGTTTTTTGCCAGAATACCTAAACACTTTGGTCAAGTTTTTACACGTAAAAGCTTGACCAAAACAAGAAAAGGCAACCATTCTTGACCCAGCTCTCATTCTATTGCCAGCTCCCCCCCAGAGCCCGCACCAGCTGCACGAGGTAGCGCAACTGCTCGCCCCGATTCTGAGCTACCAGCCGGGCAGCCTCCAGGTTGGTACGGTTGGCATCCACTACCTCAAAATAGGAGGTAAGGCCGGTACGGTACCGCTCCAGGGTGAGGCGAACCGCTAACCGGGAGGCCCGCTGCGCCCGCTCCTGCGCGGCCAGTTGCTGCTGACTGAAGCGCACATCGGCCAGGGCTGTTTCTACCTCCTGAAAGGCCACTAAGGCCCGCTGCTGGTAGTCGGCGGCCAGGGCCTGGTAGCGTGCTTCGACTACCTGCTGAGTAGCGCGGTTGCGTCCACCATTGAAGATGGGTATGGACACCATACCGCCCAAGTAATAGGTATAGTTGGCGCTGACTTTGGGCAGGTCAGCTAGTTCGGCACTCTGCGGGCCGATACTGCCATTAAAGGAGACTGCCGGCAGGCGGGCGAGCCGGGCAACGTCCCCGCGCGCACCAGCGGCAGCCAGCTGTCGTTCGGCCCGATACAGGTCGGGGCGGCGCGTGAGCAGGGCCGCCGGCAAGGTGAGCGGAACAACTGGTACCGCTACCACGCCGGGGCGGGGCGCCACCGTGAAGGCACTGGCTGGTTGCCCTACAGCCGTGGACAAGGCATTCTCCAGCCCGGCACGCTGGCGCTGCACATCCAGTAGGGTAGCCTCCACCAGGGCCAGCTCGCTTTCGGCCCGGCGCACGGCTATTTCGTTATCGACACCGGCTTTAAAGCGGGCCTGGGTTAACAACAGGCTGCGCTGCCGGTCCTGGCGGGTGGTGTCGAGCACGGCGGCATCGGCATCGAGGGCCCGCAGGCCAAAGTAATACGTGGCCGCATCGGTGGTGAGCGTGAGCTGCACGACGCGCAGGTCCGCTTCGACAGCCTGGGCATCGGCCCGGGCCGCCCGCACGTCGCCGCGCAGCCGCCCCCACACGTCGGCCTCGTAGCTTACGTTGAGTGGCACATAGTATTGTGTCTGCACCACGCCCCGGCGGTTGGTGGCTCCGTCCCCGAGGGCAAAGGGAATGGGCCGCAGACCGGAAAGGCGGGTGCGGTAGGCCTGCGGATCAAGCGTGATGTCGGGCAAACGGTACGAATTGGCAATGCGCACAGAAGCCCGGGCTTCCTCCACCCGGGCCGCCGCCGCCCGCATAGTAGGGCTGGCGGCCAGGGCCTGCTCTTCCAGCTTGTTGAGTTCCGGATCAGCAAATACTTCCCACCAGGCGGGCAGGCTAGCAGGCTGGTCGGCCGCGACCGGGGCCACCGTAGGCGTCAAGGGCTGCGCAACTGGAGTAGGAGAGGGGGGCGACGCATTTTTCCAGGCCGCCGGCACGGCTACATCGGGCCGCTGATAGCCGGGGCCACGCACACAACCTATCAATAGACTGGTAAGGCCACCTAAAATCAGCACTGCCAAGCGGCCAACATATGGCTTCTGCCCCCGGAAGTGCCTCGCAGAGTCATAGCGTCTGTGCTTCATGGCTTCGTAGCAGGTTTTTGCGCCTCGCTGGACTTGGACGTTGCGGCGGGCGGGCGAGGCTCATCAACGGGCAGCGACACGCGGGGCCGGTCCGGATCATAGAGCGGCTCGGGCCCTTTGGGCTTGTCTTTATCCTCGCCCTGGCCTTTCTTCTCGTCCTTGCCCGATTCGGCCTGCCGTACTTCCACGGCCAGTCCGTCGCGCAGGGCTTCGCTGGGGTTGATGACCAGCAGCTCCCCACCTCGCAGACCCTTGCTCACCTCAATCTGGTCCCCAAAATCCCGGCCTGGCTCAATGGTCTGGAAATACACCTTTTTATTGCGTACTACCACTACCTTCGACTCCAGGCCACTAGGCACCAGCGCGTTAGCCGAAATAATAACACCCGGGTTGGCTTGCGGGAGCTGAAAGCGAACCAGGGCAAAGATGCCGGGCTTGAGCTCATCCTTGGGGTTGGGTATCTTAACTTCCGTCAGCAGGGTGCGGGTATCGGTGGCCAGGGCCCCTGAGTTGCGGGATACGCGGCCGGGAAAGGGCCGGTCCGGAAACTCGGGGACGATAAAATCGGCCAGCAGGCCGGGGCGGATGCTGGGGACGTAGTTCTGGGGCACGTTGACAAAGGCGCGCAGCGTATCGGTTTGCTCGAGCTTGAAGAGCTGGCTGCCCTCGGCATTGCTGGTCGAAACCAGAGCGCCAACTTCCACCCCCCGCTCCGTGACAATACCACTGAACGGGGCCGTGACGCGCCGAAAGCTGCGCTGGGCCAGCAACTGGTTGAGGATGGCGCGCTGGGCGTCGTACTGGGCCCGTCCCTGGTCGAGCTCCTGGCGGGAAATGGCTCCCGGCAGCTCAATGCTGCGCAGGCGGTTGTAGCTGCTGCGGGCCAGCTCCTGGTTGGCGCGGGCCTCGGTGACGCGCTGGTCCAGCTCGGGCGTGGCAATGAGGGCCAGCAACTGCCCTTCTCGCACCCGGGCACCAATGTCGGCGTACCAGGCTTCCACGTAGCCGTCAGTGCGGGCAAAGAGGTAGGTTTCCCGGTTGGCGCGGGTGTTGGCCGGTAGTTCCACACGGGTGGTGTCGGGGCCTTTTTTGGCCGCTAGCACCTGTACTACCGGCTTGGCAATGAGCATGGCCCCGGCCGCTTTCTTGCGGGCCCGGGCTTTCTGAATTCGCGGGAGGATGCCAACCAAAAGCAGCAGCACGAAAAAGCCCCCAATCCCGAGCAGGATAAATCCTAAGCGCCGCTTGCTGCGCGGCTTTTTAGCTCCGGGGTCTTGGTCTGCTCCCGCCTTTTCGTCTGATTTCTCGGGGTCATCTGGTTTATCGGGGTCTTCTGGTTTGTCGGTTGAATCCGGTGCCTGCTCACCCGCGGCAGGCGTATCGTCTTCCGCTTTCGGCTTCTCGTCTTGCTCGCCAAACCGCATGTGGTCCTTAATGGCCTGGTCAGGGTCGTTATGGTTTACGTTATCTGCCGGCGTTTTTGTCCGGTCCGTGCTTTCCGGCCGCTGGCCTGCTTCCCCCTGCGGGTCTTGGCGGCCGGATCCGGTTGATGAGGCGGCATCGTTGGCTTCCGGTTCGGCGGCAGTAGGCTTATCAGGTAGGTCAGGCATCAGGAAACGACACGGGTGGATAAAAGCAGGTAGCGGCAGATATTACGCGGCAACGCGTGCTACAGGCTGCGTAACAGGGACTTTTTTCTTAAGCAGGCTATACATGATGGGTACGAGCAGCAGGGTGGTGAAGGTGGCCAGCAACAGCCCGCCGATAACGGCGCGGGCCAGTGGCGCGTTTTGCTCCCCGCCCTCACCCAGCGCCAGCGACATTGGCAGCAGACCAATAATAGCCGCCAGGGCCGTCATCAGTACCGGCCGCAGGCGGGTGTAGCCCGCATCCAGAGCCGCATCCAGGGGGCTCAGGTCGGGGTCGGCTTCCAGCCGTTCGTTGGCGAAGCTGACCACCAGAATGCTGTTGGCCGTGGCAATACCGATGCACATAATGGCGCCCATCAGCGACGGTACGCTGAAAGTGGTCTGAGTCACGAACAGCATCCAGAGCATGCCCGACAAGGCCCCCGGCAGTGCCATGATAATGATAAAGGGCGTCAGCCAGCTTTGAAAGTTGACCACCATCAACAGGTAGAGCAGCCCGATGGCGCCTAGGAGCCCCAATCCCAGACCCAGAAACGAGGTGCGCATGCTTTCCACCTGCCCCCGAACCTCAATTTCACTGCCCTTAGGCACGTTCTTCTCCACTGACTTGATAATGTCGCGGATGTCCTGGCTGACCCCGCCCAGGTCGCGGCCTTCCACGCTGGCGTAAATGTCGAGCACGCGCTGAATATCATAGTCGCTAACCACAGCCGTGGCCTGCTCCCGACGGGTGGTCGTGAAGTTACCCAGCAGCTGGGCCTGGTCCTGGGTGGGTCCGGTGATACCAATATTCTTCACCGCATCGAGCGTAGCCAGCCGATTGGGCGGAGTTTGCACGGCCACCGTGTAGTTCACGCCCGACTCAGGGTTGAGCCACTGATTGGGGTCGGTCTGGGTGCTGGAGCTCAGGTTGACCAGCACGTTGTCGGCCACGTCGCTCTGGGAAAGGCCGGCCTGTTGAGCCCGCACCCGGTCCACATCCAGGCGCAACTGCGGGGTTTTGGTCTGGAATACAAAGGCATCGACTACTCCCGGCACGGCCGCAATCTTGGCCTGCAGGCGGCGGGCCAGCTTCTCGTTGTCTTCCACCGAGCGGCCGCTGATCTGCACGTCAATAGGAGCGGGCAGACCGAAGTTCAGGGTCTGGTTGACGATGTCGGCGGGCTGGAAGAAGATTTCCAGGTCAGGGTACTGTTGCTTGATGCGGCGACGGATTTCAATGATGTAGTCCTGGCTGGGGCCGTGCTTTTCCTTAAGGGCCACCAGGATTTCGCCGTCGCCAGGGCCAATGACGGGGTTGTCGCTCAGCAGCAGGTTGATGGGAATGTTGGGCAGGCCGATATTGGACAACACTAGGTCCAGCTCCTCGGCGGGTACCACCTGCCGGATAAGCTGCTCCACCTGCCGGAAGCGGCGCTCGGTTTCTTCGAGCCGGGTGCCGGTAGCCGTGCGCACGTGCAGGCGAATCTGGCCCGCGTCGACCTTGGGAAAGAAGTCCTGCCCAATAAACGGGTACAGGCAGCCCGATACCACGAACAACCCGGCAAAACAGCTCACGACCAGCTTGCGGTGGGCCAGCGACCAGCGCAGCGTATCGCCGTAGCCATCGCGCAGGCGGTTGAAACGCTTTTCGAACGCTACGTGGACGCGCCAGATCCAGCTTTTTTCGATACCATCGGCCGCTTTTTTCTCGTCCTCGCTCAGGGGAGCTTCCTGGGCTTCCTCGGCCGGCGTGTCGCGGGAAGCTTCCTTGTCCAGCTCGGCGGCCCGCAGCTGCTGCAGGCCTTTTTCGGCCTCACTCACGGGCTTACCATCCCGGATTTCTTCGCTGGGCACCCGCTCCGGCCCCTGCCGGTGGAAGATGGGCAGCTCCTTGCGCATAAACTGCATGGCCATGGTCGGCAGCAGGGTGCGCGAGAGAAAGTAAGACACAAACAGCACGATGATAACCGTCAGGGCCAGGGGCGTGAAGATGTCGGCGGCCACGCCCTGCAAAAAGAACACCGGCACAAACACGATGGCCAGCCCCATCGTGGACACCAGCGCCGGCAAAGCCACTTCGCTGGCGCTGTCGAGGATGGACTTCTTGACGCCCTTGCCCATGGCCATGTTGCGGTGCAGATTTTCCACTTCCACCGTCGCGTCGTCCACCAGATTACCGATGCTCATGGCCAGCCCGCTCAACGTCATGATGTTGAGCGTCTGCCCGCAGATGTACAGAATGATAATGGTCAGCAGCGCCGCCAGCGGGATGGACACCGTAATCATACCCGTGGACCGCCAGGAGCCCAGAAACAGCAGAATCATCAGCCCGGTGAGCACGGCTGCCGTCAACCCTTCCACTACGACCCCAGAAATAGCCGAGCGCACGAAAAAGGACTGATCGAAGAGCAGCTTCACGTCCAGGCCCGGCGGGGCCGTACCGATAACCCGCGGCAACTCCTCTTTGATGCCCTCAATAACATCCAAAGTGCTGGAAATGCCGCTTTTGAGAATGGGAATGACGGCCGTGCGTTTGCCGTCCTGCCGGACAATGTTGTTTTGCACGGCCGAGCCCTCGTGCACGAAAGCCACATCGCGGATGTACACCGGCACGCCGTTCACGGTCTTGATGGGCAGATCGTTGAGCGTGCCGATCATCTCGGGGCTGCTGTTGAGGCGCACGTCGTATTCCCGGTCGCCGATTTTGGCTACGCCGGCGGGCAAAATCACGTTTTGGTTGAGCAGCGTGTTCACCACGTCGTTGCCCGAGAGGCCTTTGCCGGCCAGGGCCTCCGGGTTCAGGTCCACCATGATCTGCTTGCGCCGGCCGCCGTTGGGCACCAGCAGCGAAGCGCCTTTCACTACGGCCAGCCCAGGCCGGATAAACGAGCTGCTGGCGTCATAAAGGTCCGACTCACCCAAAGACTCAGAGCTGAGACTGGCCTGGGCGATGGGCACATTGGAGGCCGAATACCGGATGATAAGCGGGGCTCCGATGCCCTGAGGCAGACCACGCAGGATGGTGGCCGTCACGGCCGTCAGCTGGGCCACACCGGCTTCGGGGTCGGTACCGGGCTGGAAGAACACCTTAATGAGCCCCACGCCCTTAATGGAGCGCGACTCCAGGTGCTCGATGTTGTTGACAGTAGTGGTGTAGATGCGTTGGTTGACGTTGAGCACGCGCCTGTTCATTTCCTCCGCGCTCATGCCCTCGTAGCGCCACACAACGCCCACCACCGGAATGTTGACCTCGGGGAAGATGTCCACCGCCATCCGCATGATGGTGGCCACGCCCGCTGCCAGAATAAGCAGGGCCATCACAATAAAGGTATAAGGGCGCGACAGCGCGATTCGGACTATCCACATAGTATCATCTTGGGCGGCACGCGTTTCCTCTGCGTTCTAAGATTATACGGTGGTCATATGGTTTAGGGCAAAGCTGGTGCAATGGGAGGCATGAGGCTTAAGTCCGAACCGGAGCCTACTTGTTTGCACCGGCGTCGATAAAAACCATGACCGCCTAAGCGCGAGTTCGAAACTCGTAGTATAGGGTTGCTGACCAACAGCCGTTTAGAGAGGCCGATCGGGGGCATCAAAGACGCTAAGCCTCTGCAGTTGTACGATTCCCCATTCGATATGCCAGTGGTAGGCAGCAGCACACGTTGGCGGCCTCGGGCATGGCTAAGGGCTGCTTGACGCGGGCTGGTACGCGCTTTTTCAGGCGCCGAGGCAGGTTCAGCGCCAGTGCCCGGTAAATACGCAGCGTGCGTTTATGGTTGGTTACCAGTCCGTTTCTGCGCAAGCGGTGGTGCAGCTTCCAGAAACCCCAGCCCGGATGCCGTCCACTTAACGCCCGCAGGGCCTGCTGCACGGGCTCGTCCTTGCACCTGTGTGCCACCGGGTGGTAGCTGCCACGCGCGAGTCCCACCAGGGCACACGCCCGGCGCTGGCTCCAGCCGTTACTCACTAAGCCCTGCGCTGCCTGGTGCCGGGCCGGAGGGCTACTTACATTTTTCGCAGTATCTCCTCGATAGCCTGATTCTCCAGACTTAAGTCGGCGAACATTTGCCTGAGCTTGCGATTCTCTTCTTCCAATTGCTTGAGCCGGGTTAACTCCGCGACGCTGGCCCCGGCATACTTGCTTTTCCACTTGTAGAATGTCGCTTCGCTCAAGCCGTGCTCGCGCACAATCTGGGCGACGTTCTGCCCGCTAGCTTGCTGCTGTAAAATGGCCACAATCTGGGTCTCGCTGAATCGTTCTTTTTTCATTTCGCAGTCGTCAGGTAGTGAAAGTTGCGCCTTTCTCTACTCACTACTGGCACTCGATTTGGGGAAGCGGACACATCGGCCTCACTGGGCGCGACCAGGCCCTGCCACCGTTCGGTGTAGCACAGCAGCTCGTAGAGCAGGGTGGCAACGGGGTAGATGCCCAGTACGCCGTAAAAGGGGTGGGCGGCATCCGCCGCCTCGGCAAAGCACAGGCTGTGCAGCCGATACTGCGCCGAGCGGGCCAGGAGCCGGTGTTCCAGCCCCGGCGGAATCCAGACGTAGTGCCGGGCGGGCAGGTAGTAGGTGTGGCCGGGGGTTTCCACAAAGGCCAGTCCTTCCAGTACGTAGAGGAGCTGGCTTTTCTGGTGCTGGTGCAGCGGAAAGCTATTTTCAGTGCGCTCGTGTTGCACAAACATCGTGGCCGGGTCTTGGTCGATGGCGAGGTTTTGCTGGGTGAAGTCGGCCAGGTTGAGCATAAATTGGCTGTTTTGAGTAACTATCTGGCCAGCATACGCAAGTTTGCCACTGCGCTTTGCCCGACCTTTGCAGGTAGCGCCTAACCGGATGCCTGGTTGCCACGCGCCAGAGTTCCTTATAGGTTGTAATCATCTTACTGGCAGCCTGTTGTGCGTTTTTTCGCAACCTGCCCAGTAAGTTGACCACGAACGTATAAATCAGCCTACGATGATGAATGAAACAACCGCCGCCGTTACGTCCCGCAACATCCTGGTGCTGGGAGCCGGCGAGCTCGGCCTGCCCGTGCTGCGCAACCTGGCGCGCCGCGCCAAGGACGTGACAGGCGCCAAAATCAGCGTACTGCTGCGCGGCAGCGCGGTCGAGTCCGAGGAGCCGGTCAAGCAGCGGCCTATTGCCGAAATCCGGGACCTGGGCATTGAAATCGTGCTGGGTGACCTCGTGCAAAGCTCGATTGAGGAGCTCGCCACGCTGTTTGCCCGGTACGACACGGTGCTTGGCTGCGTCGGCTACGCGGCCGGCATCGACACGCCCATGAAGCTGGCGAAGGCCGCCCTGCAATCGGGCGTGCCCCGGTATTTTCCCTGGCAGTTCGGGGTCGATTTCGAGGTAATTGGCCGCGGCGGCCCGCAGGACATCTTCGACGCGCAGCTGGACGTACGGGAGCTGCTGCGGGCCCAGACCGCGACCGAGTGGGTGATCATCTCGACCGGCATGTTCATGAGCTACCTATTTGAGCCCGAGTTTGGGGTGGTTGACCTGGCCAACAGCGAAGTGCATGCGCTGGGTAGCCTCGATACCGCCGTTACGCTGACGACGCCGGACGATATCGGGATGCTGACCGCCGAGATTATGTTTGCCGAACCGCCCATCCGCAACGAGGTGGTGTTTCTGGCCGGCGATACCGTGACCTACGGCGAGGTGGCCGACAAACTGGCGGCGGCGCTCCATCGCCCGTTCGGCCGTTCGGAATGGACGGTGCCGTTTTTGATGAAAGAGCTGGCCCGCGACCCGCAAAATATGATGCGCAAGTACCGCGCTGCCTTTGCCCAAGGGCGCGGGGTGGCCTGGGACAAGGCGGGGACGTTCAACCAGCGCCACGCCCTGCCGGTCACCGATGTCGCCACGTGGATTGATGCCAACCTCGGCCTTGGTTAACTGGGTAGTCCAAAGGGTAACCAGGGAGCTTGCCAGTAGCGTTTGCCGGGTTTAGGACTGTCTTTCATGACAATCGAAAGATGAGACCCTATTCTGTCTCCCCTGGCTAGACCACCTCAGCTGGCGGTGGGCCCGCTCTGGCGTCCTGCCCGTGCCTGAGTCCGGCGGCCGGCATGCAGAGCAGGCTTCGGCCGCCGCGCCCTGCTTCAGAACTGTGGCCAGGGTTTCACGAAAGGGCCGCCTGCCCGGGGCTAGCGGCGGCCGGCGAAGAACTCCAGCACGGTCCGGTTGAACTCCTCGGTTACCTCCGTGGGCGCTTCGTGCCCGGCTTTCCGGAAGATCTTCAGCGTGGCGCGGGGCAGCTTGGCGGCTATCAGGGCCGTGTGCTCCCGCCTGACGATGTCGTTCTCGCCCGCCATCACCAGCACTGGTACTTTGATCTGGGCCAGCGCATCCGGCGCAATGTGCGGCTCGGTGAGCAGCAGGTTTTTCAGCCGGTACTCCATATCCGCCTCCGTCACGCCGCGGCCTTTCATCTCCGTCAGCTGCCGGCGCAGCTGCGCGTTCAGCTTCGGCGACACCGATTTGTCGTCGTTGTAGAGCACTGCCGCCATCGAGGCCAGCTGCCGGACCTTGCGCGGGTGCCGCATGGCTAGCAGCAGGCCGATGTTGCCCCCGTCGCTCCAGCCCAGCACGCGGGCGCTGTCCACGCCCAGTACATCCAGCAACGCGGCCGCATCGTCGGCAAACAGCTCGTAGGTGAGCCGGGTGGTGTCGGCCTGCGAGCTGCCCTGGCCCCGGCTGTCGAGCGCAATCACCTGGTAGCTTTTGGCCAGCTCCGGAATCTGCTGGCTGAAGGCGTTGATGGACGAGTTATTGCCGTGCAGTAGCAGCAGCGGCTCGCCCGCACCGTATAGCTCGTAATAGAGCCGTACGCCGTTTACGGTGGCGTACCGGCCCCGCCGCGTGTTGTCGCCGTACACCTCTGATTCCGCCCGGGAGTTATCAATCAGCAGCGACTGCCGGCCGGACCGTGCTTTGTCCGTAGTCAGCCGGACGTTGGCCATCTCCTTGTAATCCCCCACATACCAGGGCCGGAGCGTATCGGCCTCAAAGCCCGCGTTGCCCAGCGGCATGCTGACCGTTTTGCCTTTGCTGGTGATGAGCAGCTCGAAATCATCGAAATAATACCGGCCCCGGCCGGAAAAGAACATGCCCACCGACAGCTTATTGGCCTGGCCGTCAATCCGCCCGGAAACCGACAGCGCAGTCCAGGCCCCGGGCTTGTAGCTCTCCATGCCGTACCTATCGAAGTGGGACTTGATGGTCTTCTTGTCCAGCGAGGCCACGGCGCAGGCAATGGCGCCGCCATGGCGCGCCTTGTCCTCAATCAGCACCTGGCCGCGCACCTCAAACGTGGCGTTCGGATAAGCGGCCACGTCAACCGTCTGCAGCAGATAGGATAATTTTTCCTGGGCCCGGGCGGCTAGGGCCATACTCAGCAGCACAAGCAGGAGTAGGGGTTTTCTCATGGTAGCGGGATAGGTAGTAGAAACCAGTAAAAGCAATAAGTGACACAGAATAAGCAGGCGGAAATATAGGAAAAGCAACTGCTTTAAATCCGGGCGCGGGCGCGGGCTGTTGTCCAGGGCCGCGCTTTTACGCCGCGGGGAAAGGTCTGCCGGCCGGCAGTGCGGCACCCTGCTCGGCCGGCCCGCCGCTTACCGGCTAACCAAGAACCGGGTCTTTTCCCAGCCCAGGCCCGTGAAGAAGGTCAGGAAGTAGACGCCGGTGGGCAGATGATCCACCCGCAGCGCCGCCTGGTGGCGCACCGGGGCCGCGCGCAGCAGCACCTTACCCGCCGCGTCGGTGACGAACAGCTCCTGCACTTCGCCTTCCAGCTCCACGTGCAGCACGTCGGCGGTGGGGTTGGGGTAGCACGACCAGGCGTAGCGCCG
Organism: Hymenobacter canadensis; assembly: GCF_027359925.1. Taxonomy (NCBI): domain Bacteria; kingdom Pseudomonadati; phylum Bacteroidota; class Cytophagia; order Cytophagales; family Hymenobacteraceae; genus Hymenobacter; species Hymenobacter canadensis. The sequence continues at coordinate 319,645 of NZ_CP114768.1, forward strand.
GCCGGGCCGGGTGGCGGGGGCCGCCGTGGTGTCGCGGGCGGCCGTGTCGCGGGCGGCCGTGTAGCGGCCGGAGAGCGTGCCGGGCCGGCGGCCGGCAGATTCGGCCGGCACTTGGCAGTCGGTGGTGGCGGCGTAGCGGCCGATGATCTTCACCAGCAGGGCGTTGAGCTGCTCCACCTCGAACCGGTCGGTGGTGGGCTTGAGGTGGGCGTTGCCCACGCCGCTGTCGTCGGTGAGAAACACGTAGGTGCCGTTGGTGGCCAGGGCCAGGGCGCGCAGCAGGTACTCAGTGCTTTTGTCGATGCCGCTGGCAGCCACGGGAATCAGGCGGATGCCCTGGGCGGCGGCTTTGCGCACCGAGCGCTGCAGCGAGGCCAGCACCTGCGGGTTTTCGTGGGGCGGGGCGTCCAGAATCAGAAACAGCAGCCGCGCCCGGGCCTCGGGGGCCCAGGCCAGCTCGTTGATGGCCACATCCAGGGCCTGGTCGACCGCCTCGGGAAAGTCGCCTCCGCCGCTGGCCTGCTGGGCGCGCATGAAGTTTAGGGTCTGGCCCAGGTTGGCGCTCAGGTTGGTGTGGCGGGTCAGGTACTCGTCGCCGGCGTCGCGGTAGAACACGCTGCCCACGTTGAGCGTGACGCCGGTCAGCGAGTCGCGCACCTGGCCGATAACGTCCTCCAGCTCGGCCTGCAGGTAGCGGATCTCGTCGCCCATCGAGCCGGTGGCGTCCACCACGAAGGCCACGTCCACCACGGCCGGCGTGCGGCAGGGCCGCGGCACCCGGATGGTGTTGAGGCCCTGCTGAAAGCGGGTGGGCTGACGCACGGTGTAGGTCTGCCCGTCCACCACGGCCTGCAGGCTGGCCACCTGCCCAGGGGCCGCGGCCGGCTTGGCCGTGAACAGGTTGCTCCAGAGCTCACACCGGCCGGTGTTGTCGGTGCGGGCCTGCCAGAGCAGCGAGTCGCGCTGGTCCTTGAGCTGCACGGCAGCCCCCACCACGGGGTAGCCGTCCTCGGTCAGCAGCTGGGCGGTGTAGCGCTCCAGAGGCCGGATGCGCCACTGCTCGCCCCAGCGGCTCAACTCCTGCCGGGCAATGTCGGGCCACAGGTGCCACTTGCCGAAGTCGTTGACTTCCCCGGCCGTCAGCACGCCCGCGCCGGTTTTCGGTCCCGAAGAGCTGGTTTCACGCTTGGCCCGGGTGCTCAGCTCGGCGCGGGCCGGGGCCGCCAGGGTGCTGGCTCCCCGGATCCGTACGCCCGGCACGGCGCCCGTAACCATAGTTGCGGCGGCGCTGACGCGGCTTTCGCCGGCCGGAGCAACACCAGTCACCACTACTTCGGAAAGGGCTCTGGTATCGGCTTCCAGCCATACCGTTACCGAGTCGGGCCGGCCGGCGAGGCTGATTTCCCGGAAAACATAGCCAATCGAGGACACGAAAAGGCACGGGGCGCTGCCCGAGACAACGAGCGTGAAGCGGCCCTGCGCGTTGGTGGAGACGCCGTTGGTGGTGCCCTTTTGCAGCACCGTGACCCCGGGCAGGGCCAGCCGGCTGGCTTTGTCGCGCACAATGCCCGAGACGGTGGTGGACTGGGCGGCGGCGCCCCGGAACAGGAGCAGCAGCAGAAGCAGCAGCGGAAGAGAGGTTTTCATGGCAGCAGGCGGGCTGGGTGAATCCCGCCAGGCCGGCTTCTTCCGGGAAGCCGCGCCCGGCGGGCCTGCCAGTCTGATGCCGCGCCGATGCCGTTTGCACACGGCCGTTGCCGGTTTTTTTCTGCCGCCGCCTGCGGCCCGGTTGCGCGGGCCGCAAAAAAGTAAGCCCGGCCCCGTGCGGCCGCCGGACAGGCGGCCGCACGGGGCCGGGCGGGGTGCGAGGGATACTAGTGCGCGGTGACGCGGACGCGGGCTTTGCGACGGGGCTTGCGGCGGGCCCCCATCTCGGCCAGCAGATCAACAACCAGCTGCACGGGGCTTTCCTGCATCTTCTCGGCCAGGGCCTCAATGGCGCTCAGCGACAGCCGCCCCGGGTTTTGCTGGGCATCGGTCAGCGACTCGGCCCCGATGCGCATCGTCCGGCACAGCTCACGCACGGTGAAGCCGGCCTTGCCGTCGGGGCGCGGGTGGTAGTGGATGATGCTGCTGAGCGTGCGCCTGGCGGCCGCCCGGGGCCGGGGCGCCGGGCCTGTGGACGCCTTCGCCTCGTCGGCCGGCACGTCGGCGTCCGCATCGGTGGCGGGCTGGGCGGGGCGGGCACCGTCCGGCCCCGACAGCGCCTCCAGATGCCGGGCCAGCCGGTGCAGGTCGTGCCAGTGCAGGAAGACCTGCTCGCCCTTCACCAGCAGATCGGGCTGCTGGCGCAGAAAGGCTTCCTCCAAGGTGGGCCAGCTCGGGTCGGGAAAGTACTGGGTGAGCCACTGCAGGGTGAAGCTCATGGCCTTGGCAATCAGCGGGGCCGAGGCCTGCCGGAAAGGAACGCGGGTGGGCGCGTCGGCGGCGGGAAGTCCGGTTTCAGTTGACATATGGGTAACGGTGGGGTTAGCGTTTGATAAGGAGGGTAAGCTGGGAAGGAGCGACGTCAGTCGGCCCGTCCGCGGGCCGGGTGGGTGCGGTCTTGGCTGCCGTGCAGCAATTCGTGCTCGTGCCAGTCCTGGCGTAGCTGCCGGGCTTCGGCCTGCAGAGTCTTGCGGCGCTCATTAAGGGCTTCCAACAGCGTGCCGATCACCTGCGCGCCTGCTTCCCGTTCGATGGGGATGATCAGGGTCTTGGTTGCTGAGTGCAGCGTCAGGGCCGTGATGCCTTCCAGTTCCAGCGCCAGCATCTGGTGCTGCCAGGCCCGGACCGCCTTGCGGGCCTGGCGGATTTGGCGGAGTTGCTTGCTATACCCCATGGCTGGCCGAGGCAGTAGGAGTGGAGAGGTTGGCCGTCTGGCGGCGGGCCAGCACAGCGGGTAGCTCGGCCAGCCAGTGGGTGAGCTGCCCGGTATCCTCACATTCGTGGATGCGGTGGTTGGCCAGTAGCTGCTCCAGCGGAGAAAAGAGCGGGTTGCCGAAAAATGCGGCCGACAGGGCGTTCCGAAGCTCTCCAGGCACAGGCTGCCTGGTTACATGAGTTTTCATGTACTTTTGGGATAAGGTTTCTAACAAACCCTACCGTAGTGCCTGCGCTAACAGGTGCTATATCGGAGGCCAGTCGTTTCAGCGACTGGCCTCTTTTGCCTACTATCGGTTGGGTTACTCATCATGAGTACCATAAAAGTACCAATATTTTTATGGTATAGCAAGAGTGCCTTTCATAGAATACCATAATTATATTGATATGAGGGTACCAGAGCCTTTATATTTACTTCATGAAAAAAGATAAGTCCGAGCGAACAGGCAAAAAGCAGGTAGGTTTAGAGGTTACGGTTGAGGAAAAGGAGCTTGCTGAACGGGTTGCCAAAGAGCGAGGACTTGGTTTTTCTGCTTTAGTACGCTTGCTCATCAAGGACGAAGCACGGAGACTAGGATTGATTTAGGTATAGTGTATTATCCCCGTACTCTACACATTGCTGGCGCCACGCCACCGGCATTATCTCCAGGCAGGTGGTAGTTGAGTAGCCTTCCGCTGTAACCCAGGTAGACGTGTTGTTGATCTGCTACGTCCGCACTGCAGGATGCTTTTCCTGAAGACAGTAGCCTCTGTCCTTTTCACAAGGGAGATATCCGGTGGCCTGCCCTTGGTAGCGGCCTGTGGGCAGGCCATCGTGGCGACCAAGGGCGTACGAAAGGAGATGCAACAACGGCTTTCGTAGTAGCTACTGGAAACAGAAACGGCCACCCAATGGGTGGCCGTTTCTGTTTGGGGAAAGTGTGTGCTTCGCCTGTTCTACCGCACCAGCACGAGGCGGGTGTGCAGGGGCTGGCTGCCGGGGCCGGTGACGCGCAGCACATAGGTGCCGGCGGGCAAGGTGGCCGGCAGCGTAAGCGGCAGCTGCTCGGCATCGGTCAGCGAGCGTAGGGCCTGGGTGTGATGCAGGCGCCCGGCGTTGTCGAGCAGCTGCAGCGTCAGGGCCTGGCCAGCGCGGCCGGTGAGCAGCAGCGTGACGGGCCGCGCCGGGTCGGCGGGGTTCGGGGCCACGGTGAGGGCCGCCGCGGGCGTGCCCAGGCCGGCGGCCACGCTCACCACGCTGCTGTAGTGCAGCGTGCCGTCGGTGTCTTCCTGAGCAAGGCGGTAGTAGAGCTGGCGGGCCGGGGCGCTGGCATCCAGCACCGCGTAGCGCCGGGCCTGGGTGGTGGTGCCGGCGGCGGGCTGCGCCGCTACGCGGGTGAACGTGCGCCCATCGGTGCTGCGCTCCACGTGGTAGGTGCGGGCGTTCAGTTCCTGGGCCGTGGCCCACTGCAGCTGCACCCCGGCATTGGTGCGCCGGGCGCTGAAGGCGGTGAGCGTTACGGGCAGGGGGGCCGCCGAGAAGGCCCGGGCGGCGCTGTAGCTGGTGGCCACGCGCAGGCCGTCGACGAGCAGCTGGGTGGTGTTGGCACTCTGGCGCAGGGCCACTGAGCCGAGGTTGGCGGGGGCCGAGCTGGCGGCTTCCGTGCTGGTGGCGTCGGCCGTGGCGGGCTCCGTCTGGCCCGGGTTCACGTAGAGGCGGGCGCAGGTAAAGGCCTTCCCAAAACCCAACGGGGCGCAGTGGCCCCGCTTTATTGCGGCAGCAGTTCTAGCAGCAGCTGGCCCAGGTCATCTTCCTCGTAGGGTTTGGTGAGGCAGGCGTTCATGCCGGCGGCCAGGTAGGCCATGCGGTCGGCATCGAAGGCATTGGCGGTGAAGGCAATGATGGGCAGGGAGGCCCGGCGCGGGTCGGCGCTGGCCCGGATGGCGGCAGCTACTTCTACCCCGGTCAGGCCGGGCATCTGGATATCGAGCAGCGCCACGTCGAAATCCTGCTCCTGAAGCTGCGCCAGCGCGTCGAGGCCATTAGTGACGGCGGTTACCTGCATATCCCAGTTTTCGAGCACAATGATGGCGATGCGCTGATTGAAGAGGTTGTCTTCGGCCAGCAGCACGCGCAGCCCGCGCAGGCGCTCGTAGCAGATGGCCGGCAGGGCGGGGGGCGGGAACAGGCTGTCGGCCTCGGCGCGGGGCAGCAGCAGCTCGAACGAAAAGGTGGTGCCCTGGCCGGGCGCGCTGCGCAGCTCCAGGGTGCCGCCCATCTGCTCCACCAGGTTGCGGCTGATACTCAGGCCCAGGCCCGTGCCGCCGTAGAGCCGGCTGGTGTCGGCATTGGCCTGGGCATAGTCCTTGAAGATGTGGGCCTGCTCCACGGATGTCATGCCAATGCCCGTATCCGTGACCTGGAAGCGCAGCGTCAGCCCGGCGGGCGTGTCGGCCAGCACGTCGGCCCCCAGCTGCACACTGCCCTGATCGGTGAACTTGATGGCGTTGGAAAGCAGGTTGAGCAGCACCTGCTGCAGGCGGTAGGCATCGCCCAGCAGGTGAATGGGGGGCTCCGCCAGGGGAATAATGAGTAATTCGAGGTCTTTTTGCGCAGCCAGGGCGGCCACGGTTTGCCCGGCCCCTTGCAGCAGCAGGGCCAGGTCGAAGGGCGTGTGGTTGAGCGGCAGGGGCTGGGTGGTGATTTTGGCCAGGTCGAGCACGTCGTTGACCAGGGCCAGCAGGTGGCGGCCCGACAGCTGCATCGTATTCAGATATTCCTGCTGGAGCACGGTGAGGTCCGTTTTCTGCAGCAGGGCGGCCATGCCCAGCACCCCGTTCAGGGGCGTGCGGATTTCGTGGCTCATGCGGGCCAGAAAGAGCTCTTTGGCGAGGGCATTCTCATCGGCGTCACGCTTGGCCTGCTCCAGCGCCTCGCGGGCCTTTTTCACCTCCGTGACGTCGGTGCTGATGGAGAGGGTTGCCGGTTGGCCATCGGCCCGGGGCAGTGGGCGCTTGAACACGTCGTAGTAGCTGGTGCGCCCATCCTGGGTGGTATAGCTCATTTCGCGCCGCTGCGCCTGCTGCGTGCTGAAGACCTCCGCATTGAACAAGCGCGCCTGGCGCATTTCCTCGCGCACCATGGGGTTGCTGCTATCGCGCCCGTACTGGTGTTCCTCGGCCATTACCTCCAGGTACGTTTTGTTGGAGAACAGCACGGTGCCATCCGGAGTCAACACGTAAACCAGGCTGGGCAGGGCGTCGACCACCTGCCGGATAAACTCCTCGCGCTCCTGCAGCTGCTGCTGCACCTGCTGCTGCAAGCGTTCGGCCAGCATGCGGGCCGTGATGTCGATGCCCAGGCTCACCACCATGCGTAGTTCTTTCTCCGCCTGATAAATGGGCCGCACCTGCCACATCAACATCTTTTCGCGTTGCCGGGAATCGAGCAGGGTTTCCTCGTACACCACATCGGTTTGGGTGCGCACGGCCAGCTCGAAGTACTGCTGGCGCAATTCATTCAGCCAAGCCGGGTTCTGCTGGCCGTGCAGCGTCACGTAGTCGGCCATGGGCAGGCCGATGACCTGCTGGCGTACGGCGGGGTCGGCAATAGCCGCCGGGTTGACGAACAGGCAATGGTAGCGCTCATCAAACACCCCCAGCTCAATGGGCAGCGCGCTCAGGATGGTTTCGTAGAAATCGCGCTGAGCCACCAGTTGGGCTTCCGCCTGCTTGCGCTCGGTGATGTTGGTGAGGTAGAGCGTAACAAAAGCCTGGCCGGGCACGGCCACCGTCGTGCTCAGGTAGGTTTTGCCGTCTACCAGCAGCTCCTGCTGGTGCTCGGTGCTGCGCAGGGCGGCGGCGGCCAGGCCGGGCAGTATCTGCTGGGCCAGCAGGGAAGGCAGCAGCGGCCCGGCGGCGGTATTGGCGTACATCACCTCGCCGGTGGCCGCCAGTCGAAGGACGGAATTGGGCGTTTGCTGGGGCAGGTAGTGGGCCAGCATGCGCAGCTGGGCCTCGCGCTGGTTGCGCTCGGTTACGTCGCGGTAGCAAATGAGGCGGCCGGCCCGTTCGGCGTCGAGCACCAGGTAGTCGAGCTCCAGGAAGCGGCCATCGGCCAGCATAAACTCCTCCCGGAGCACGGTGCGGCCCGCGGCGTTCATGGCCCAGGCGCGGGTAGCGAAGGCGGCCGGGTCGTGAAACGCCGGGCCAATGTCCACCGCCCCATACGGAATGATGCCGGCTTGGTCTGGTGGCGTCGGCGGCAGGCCAAACAGGTCCCAGAAGTACTGATTCACAAACCGGATTTGGGAATCATCATCGACCAGCACCAGCGCGACCTGCAGGTTTTGCACCAGCGCCAGCAACTGCGCCTGCTGGCGCGTCGCGTCGGTGGCAGCAGCCAGGGCCTGCTGTTCCAGGGTGGCTACCCGGGCTGTCATGGCTGCCAGCTCGGCCAGGGTGTGGGTGTGGGCGAGCCGTTCGGCAGCCAGCTGTGTGGGGCAGTCGGCACCAGTAGCAACAAAGGATTGCGCCATAAGAGTGGTACGAGTCGGCGCAGATTTATCAGCACCGATAAAAGGCACTAGCGTCCGGACTATTCCGAAATCACATGGGGACTTGAAGGTAGATTTTTTTACCGACAGGTCTTCCCCCAAAAGGGGTTCTTGTGGTAACGGGGCGGATGTACACGCTAAGGCTACAAATCCTCATCTCTGCTGTTTCAGCATAGGTTATGCGAGGCCCTTCTCAAGTAGGATTTCCCTTTCGATAGGCTACTCGCCCCCCCTGTATGCCTTGTAATCGGCCTTTTTTGGTCTGGTTTTCGGCCACCCTTTACTATAATCGGGCTTAGCGGGTAAATCTGCCCCGTTGCCACAGGAACCCCAACATAGAGAGGGAAGCAGGCAAGGAAAAGTTTTGCGGCTGAACGATACTGCTGCAACGGCCCCCCCTTTACCTGCGCGGGTCAGCCCACCACCAGCAGATCCTCCAGTCGGGTGGTAAACGCCTGGCTTTTGTGCTGGGCTTTGCCCTGCCAGGGGGCGGACTGGCCGGCGGCAGTCACCGTGGCGGCGGGGCGCACGGTGCCGCGGCCGAACTGCCGGTTAAGGGCGTCGAGGCTGCGCATAAGCTGTTGGGCGCGAACGTCAGAAAGAGGGTTTGTAGCCGTTGATGAAGCGGGCGCAAACAAACTCAGCTGCTGGCCCCGGCCGGGGCGCTCCAGGCCGTCGAGCACCACGCCGGCCTTGACGTAGACGCGGCCGGGCTCGTAGAGCCGCTCCAGCATCCGGCGGGCGTAGGCCAGCAGCTGGAGCGTGTCACTGGTGGGGCCGCCGGGCAGCGTGAGCGTGGTGGAACGGGTGTAGGGCGGCGGTACGCGGGTATCGTAGCGGTCCTGGCTGAGGTACACGGTGAGGATATGGGCCTGGTCACCCTGGGCGCGCAGCTTCTCGGCGGCGCGGCTGAGGTAGGTGGCCATGGCGCCCCACAGGTCGTCGAAGGCGGTGAGGCGCTGCCCAAAGGAGCGGGAGCAGCTGATGCTTTTGCGGGCCAGGGTGCCGTCTTCGGAAGGATTCAGGTCCTGGCAGGGCTGGCCCAGCAGCTCCTGCACCAGCCGCCAGCCCACCACTCCCCCGAGGTGTTTGCGGGCCCAGGCCTCGGACACCTGACTCAGCTCCCAGGCTGTGCGGATGCCATGGGTGGCGAGCTTGCCGGCATACTGGTAACCAATGCCCCAGACGTCGGCCACGGGCAGGGCGCGCAGGGCCCGCTCGCGGCGGCTGGCGGTATCGAGGCGCAGGACACCCTGCAGCTCGGGGTGCTTCTTGGCCAGGCGGTTGGCGACCTTGGCCAGCGTTTTGGTGGGCGCCACGCCCACGCAGGTGGGGATGCCGGTGCAGGCCAGCACGTCGCGGCGGATGGCCTGGACGCGGGTGTCGAGGGTGCCGCAGTAAGTGGTGAGGCCGTGCAGGTCGAGGAAGGCCTCGTCGATGCTGTACACCTCCACCGCGGGGGCGTGGGCCGCCAGGCGGGCCATAACGCGGCGGCTCATGTCGCCATAGAGGGCGTAGTTGGAGCTGAGGGCGTGGCCCTGGTGGTGGCGTAGCAGCTCGCGCACCTCAAAGAACGGCGCGCCCATGGGAATGCCGAGCTGTTTGGCCTCGGCCGAGCGGCTCACGACGTTGCCGTCGTTGTTGCTCAGCACCACGACGGGGCGGTTGTCGAGCCGGGGCTGGAAAACCCGCTCGCAGCTGACGTAGAAGTTATTGCAGTCGACGAGGCCGTACATGGGTGGTTGCTAGTGGATAGTTGTTAGTTGCTGGTTGTCAGTGCTTAGGCGCAACGAAGCGGTAGAGATGCTTGGCTACGCCGACCTTCGGTTCGGCAGGCGGACGCTAGATCAGGCATGACGGACTGGTGCAGATTATCTAGTCGCGGCTGCGGAGCAGGGCCGTGAGCTTGCCGGGGATGAGTTCGTGCACGACGTGGGTTACCACGCCCCAGATGCGCAGATTGTCGGGCTCGGTGATTTCGTAGTCGGCGTAGGCCGGGTTTTCGGCCTGCAGCCACCAGCTGGTGCCGCGGCGCACCAGGCGCTTGACGGTGCACTCGCCCTCCACCACAGCCACCACGATGTGGTTGTGGTCGGCTTCGAGGTGCTTGTCGACGGCCAGCAGATCGCCGGCGTGGATTTCCGCGCCCCGCATGCTCTCGCCCGACACCCGGATCAGGTACGTGGCCTCGGGGTGGCGGAACAGAATGCGGTTGAGGTCAAACAGTTCCTCCAGCTCGTCGGAGGCCGGCGAGGGGAAGCCGGCGGGCACCAGGGAGGCAAATACGGGCAGCCACAACGTGGTGGTCGGCTCACCTACTTCGAATAGTTCGATGGACGTCATGCGGGGTGGGGAAAGTATAGGGCACGGCAAGTATACTAAAATAGTTAGCAAATAGTTTTTATCACCGGATTTGTTTGCTGTGAGTTGATCCGCTGATTACCGGATTTTTACGAAATGAAGGCAGTTTCACGTGGCCTTCATCTTTTCTGTATCCACCTGTTCAAGCAAATCTATATATCGCTAAAATAACTAGCAAAGGCTTTGCGCGCCGTCAGACGCTAACCCGGAAGCGGGGCACAGTATCAGCCATCAGCGCACTGGGAAACGCCAAGCGGGCCTGGCTGGCGGCGAGCTGAGGGAGGCTTGGCGCAAGGCCGGCCGGAAAGCCATCAGGCTCAATACCTGCAAAGACCTAATTGCCCGCACCGAGTACCTGACCAACTACAGCTACACCGCGCCCGGCAGAATGCCAGCACAACCAGCCACCAACCAGCAACGGCCTTGTCTGATACTGAACTCGCTTATTCCCGTGACGGCCACAGTCCTGCGGGCTCGTCGCCAGGATACCCAACAGCTCCGCGGCAATAAATCAGCTGGTCTTTCCAGGAAAGCAGGGCGCTGTCCTTGCTGCCGGGTTTCCCAGCAGCGTGCTGACGAAAAACGTGCGGGCAATAACGTAGCTGCGGCCGATAAGCAGCAGTTGGTAGGACGGCGCGGCGGTTGGGGAAACGTAGTGTTCCCCGGCGGTTTGCCAGTAGGTTTCCACCCCATGCTCAGCGCAGATGGCGGCCACGGCCTGAGCCACGGGAACGGGTACGCTTTCCAGGATAATGCCCCCGGTGCGAGAGAGGTCGGGGCGCACGTTATTTGCCGCCAACCGGTGCCACCACATAGCCCAGGTGGCGGGCGCGAAGCTGTACCAGCCGCCGGCCTGCTTGCGTAGCTCCTGCCGAATGGCCGCCAGCAGGGCCGGCGCGTCGGGGACGTAATGACTGGTAGCCCGCGCCATAAGGTAGGTCTGGGGCCGGTTGACGCCGTTGAGCAGCGGGTGGTCGTGGTGGAAGGAGACGGGACCGTGGGTGCCGCGCTGCAGCCGGGCGCTAAGCTTGCCCACGATATCGATGCGGTGGACTTCGGTAGCGGTGACGAGCTCCAGGTAGGTGGTCTGGGTGTAGCGGATCAGGCCCGAAGGGTAGAGCTGCGCAAATTGCGTCATCATGGCTGAAAGCTACGGCGTTTCGGCGTGCGTCGGAAAAGGCAGATCAAGCGTTTTCCAGCTGTCTCGGTAAACTCGGCAACACCCCTCGTGGCAGGCTAGGTCGCGCCTTCGTCGAAAACAGTGGTGCCGGCCTCAACGGCTGGCCTGGTGCTGCTGCCATGTGCGTAGAGTGCCAGCCTTGCCCTTGAGAGCGGTAAGCTGAGGCGGCTGGCTCAGGGTTTGATCAGCCACTGGATGGCCTGCGCGTCCGTTTCCTGGCGAAAGCTGGCGGAAAGCCATATCCGGGCTAGGTTCTGCTCGAAGTTCTCATCGGGAATGAGCCTGCGCTGGCGCATGGTTTCGTACATGGCGTGCACGTCGTCAAGCGTGTGCCGCTCCTGCTACGCGACGACCGGCTTGAATAGACAGCCGGGCGACGTTATGCTACAGGGTTTGAAAACGGCAAGTGTATGGCCCCTTTTGTGTAGTCATATGGAAGGCTTACGGGCCCTTTTAGACTGCTAGTTTCTAGAGTTGGATTTTTAAAAGTGAGATAGCGGAAGGTCAGGTAGGATCGGTCTGCCGGTAGCCAGAGCCGGAAACGAAGGCTATGAGCTGACCCCTTTTTTGTAGTCATATGCTCCGGAGCCATCCGGGTCGGCTGGTTTTCTGAATGTTAGAAAGGAGATGCTGTAGGGTAACCCTCTTTTTGTAGTCATATGCTGTAGCCTGCTATAGTTCACCAGCGCCGCCCTGCCCGCCACCGCCAGTCGGACGGGGCGCTGAGTTGAGCACCTTTCAATTCCTGCTGGAAGCAGGGTTAGGCAACGTGGTCGTCATCAGGAAAAAAGCTGGCATGGAGGCTTACCTGCGCCAGTGCGTTCAGGGCCTCTCACTGGGGGAGGAACGGTCTCATCTATTACCAAAACCACGACAAGAATCCCGCTCCTCCGCTTAGTCCGTAGAAGATTTTGCTCCCGACGAGCACTCAGCCACCTACATCTGTCTTGGTAAGCGCGGAGCAGTGCCTCTGCGTGGTTTTGGTAATAGATGCCTGCTCAGTACGGGGTCGGGCCGGCAGGAGTCTGCGTGGTTTTGGTAATAGGTATCCGGCATCCGATAGGTCGTAAAGCACCTGAACAGAACATCGTTTTCAAAGTATTCAATAGGAATAACAAAATGATATAGAGGCTACTAAGCCGTGTTGTTTAAAGCGTTCTAATATGTCTGCCTGATTGTTCGCCTGCATCCATCTATTACAAAAACCACGACAGCGGCGGCCCGCCCCCCCGGTGGCCTACCACCTGACCCGGCATGGTGTTGGTTTTTTTTGGGCACCAGCCCCTTTTTAAAAGCCATTTCTTGAAAAAAACGCCCTGTTTAAACCTTGTTGTTTCCTTACTTTATAAGGTTTATAGGTTTACAGGGTGCATAACTGCTTGACTTTTAGTTGGTAAAACGCCTCATCTATTACAAGAACCACGAACATCTATTACAAAAACCACGCACACCTATTACAAAAGCACGAAGAATCTATTACAGGAACCACGCGAAAATCCGCTTCATCTATTACAAAAACCACGCGCACCTATTACAAAAGCACGAGCATCTATTACAAAAACCACGCGGGCCGTGCCTGTCGGGGCTGGCGGAAGGGGTAGCGGGCCCACACATCTATTACAAACTTTCTAACTTGTAATAGAAAGAGGGTCGTCCATCCCGTTCCGGAATGTCCCACCGCCGCTATCCGCTATGCAAGTCACCTTATTTGATGCCCCCCCGCCGGAAGAGCCCGTCAGCAAGATCGTGGTGCAGCACAACGCGCTGGTAAACGCGCGCTTTGATTTGTCTACGGTGGAAATGCGCCTGTTCATGGCCATGCTTTCCCGCATCGGGCGCAACGACAGCGAGTTCCGGGAGATGCGCATTCCGCTCACCGAAATTGTGGCCCTGTCCGGGCGCCGGCCCAGCGGCAAGGACTACCAGCAGGTGGCGGGCATGTGCGACCAGCTGGTGAGCCGCATCCTGCATATTGAGCGGCCGGATCTGACGCGCAAGAGCCCCCGGCGGTCAGCCTCCCCGGATTTCGACAAGATTCCGCTGATGGCCTACGCCAAGTACCGGGGCGAGGAAGGGGCGCTCTACGTGCGCTTCAACGATGAGGTGATGCCCTACCTGCTGCAGCTGCAGCGCAACTTCACTAAGGCGCAGGTGGTGCAGCTGCTCAAGCTCAAGAGCCCCCATTCTTACCGTATCTACTGGCTGCTGAAGGAATACGCCGCCTTCGGCAGCCGGGCCATGGAGGTGGAGGAGCTCAAGCGCCTGCTCAACCTGGAGGGGCAGTACAAGCAGTTTCCCCTGTTCCGGCTGCGGGTGCTGGACCGGGCCCGGCAGGAGTTGGGCGAGACGGACCTGCCCTTCACCTACGAGCTGGTGCGGGAAGGCAAATCCGTGTCCGTTATCCGGTTCAATTTTCCGCCCGTGGCCGGCCCGTCCGATCCGGCGCTGGCGGAGGCCTCCCCGGAAGCGGCCGACTGGGAAGCCGCCTTGCTCCAGGCCGGGCTGGCGGCCAGCAGCCGGGCCACCATTGCCGAACTGGTGGCGCAGGGGCAGGTAACGCCGGAGTATGTGCGGTTTGTGGTGCGCACGCAGCGCGACAAGCACCGCCTGGGCAAGGTCAAGAGCCTAGCCGGGTCTATTTTCTCGGCCGTCACCAAAGGCCACCTGTTAAGCGAGTTCGAGGAAGCGACTCGCCGCGCCCCCGCTACCCGGCCGGCCGCCGTACAAGCGGCGGCGCCCCAGGCCGTGCGGTACCGGCTGCAGGAAGTGGAAGCCATGTACCAGACCATGGTCGCCAAAAAGCTGCATAAGGGCTGCTCCTTCGAAGAGCACCTGCAGCAGGTGTATCTGAGCCAGGGCTTTGCCTTGGTGGAGGATGCCGAGCGCGGGAAGTGGCTGGTGAAACCGCAGAGCTGATGAGCTGACGTCGCGGTGCAGGGAATGGGCTGCCCACTCGGTTGCGGACGCGCCTCCGGCTGGTTTTGTGAACGTGCTGCGAAGCCCTGGTCAGGTAGGGTAGGGAATGGCCTTCTGCTGCCCAGAGCTTCGGCGGTCCTGCATCGCTGTTCAGTACTCGGTACTTGCTAGCCGAAATCAGCAGCAGAGGAAGCCGCCCCGCAGCATAAGTGTCTGGGTTCGCGTAGTACTACCAGGCGTCGGCAAGCGCCACTTGGCTTCTGTAACGGACCAAGTGGCGGCACCAGGGCCCGCAGGTGCCGGGAGCCTGCCCGGCGTTCAGTATCCTGCCGTTTTCAATCCATTGTATGAATCAGATGAGCTCCGGTCCCTTCGCCATGCCTCCCCACCTGCGACAGGCTCAGCTGGCGCTGGACGCTGCAGGCATTCCCTTGGAGGCCGGCCTGCAGGCCCTAACCCTGGCTAATGAGTTCTATCACCAGACGCCCCAGGTCAGCCAGACCGATTCGCTGCGGCGGGAACGCAACCAGCTGCAGGATGAAATGGAAAGCCTCAGCAGCCAGCTGCAACAGCAGCGGACAACGAACCGTCAACTCGCCGAGCAGTTAGCCTCGGCCCGCCAGCTACCGAAGGAGCACCAGCAGAAAGCGTATCGTCTGCGCAAACAACTGCGCGCGATGCTGCAGGTGCTTCAGCACCCCCAAGCTCGGGAGCAAACCAAGCTAGCGCGGGTGGAGCACCTTATCAAGGCTGCCTTAACTGACTCGGGCATCGAGCCCGATACCCCGCACGATGCTGACAGGATGCCCGCCGCGCCGCAATAGCTGCTCGCAGCCGCACTTAACTGGCCGGCGAGCACGGACACGAGCACCAGCAGGGGTGAGATAGCCGCTGCCGTCTATTCACGGATCCATCCGCCTTACTACAGCAACCGGATGAAGATTACCAAACTGATATAAACGTGTCTGCGGGCAGAAGCTGAAATAGCGTAATTTAAGTTGTAGAAATGCAGTCATTGCATACGGAAAGTCGGTTCCGTAAACTACAAACCGTTCTACCACGGCTCTTTAAGGGGCTCTGGCATCCTGAGAAATGAAAAAGACATCCAAAAAACGTCTTCTGGTCGTGCGCCCTACAAGAAGGATAACTGCTACCTCGGATTCACCGCAGCCTTTCCAGCACCCCATATTTGCCTCAGAGGAAGAATATGATCAGTCCGTTGTGAGCGTCGTGGCCTGGATAAAGAGCGGGCAAGTGAAAGCCCGCACCCCCGATCTGTAGCGTTGCTATCAACGCCGGATTACGTCCTGACGAAAGACTTTTCAGCGTTGAAATGCATTAAATTGATGTATGTACATGAATAGGCCGGTGTGCGAAGCTCTGTTCGCGCAGTCCGGCGGATCCGGGTGATGGACATGTTCTGAAGGCCTATTAAAAAAAAATCGAATCGAGCTGTTTTGAGTTTTTGAAGTATTTAAAGGCCTTTTATCTATTTAAGGGTGGTATAACATTCTGGTTAGCAGATAATTGAATTCGTATAGACCGGAAAAAAAGGCGTGCTGAAGCGGAAAATATGGCGTTAAGACCGGAAGAAAAGGCGTCAACACCGGAAAATACGGCGTCAACACCGGAAAGAAAGGCGTTAAGGCCGGAAGAAATCAGAAGTCTTCCGTATTATGCGCCATATTTTCCGGTTATGGATAGAGATACACTGCTCACTCGCGTAAATGAAGTTGCGTTTCTTAGCAACGAAGTGATTCGTTCCCCTCTGGCTCTCAGCAATGTGGAGGCCCGTATTTTCGCACTAGCCCTGGGATGTCTTCACCAAAAGCAGGACTCGCTGGAGTTTACCATTCACTTTCAGGATATCACGCCCAGCGGCCGCAATGGAGGTAGTGCCTACGCGGAACTGATAGAAGCGCAAACCAAGCTTACTCAGCCCCTGATGATGACCAGAGGCAAGTCCGGTCGACGGCAGCGTGATGCCATTAGCATGTTTGCCATTCTGAGTTTGAACGAAGGCTCGCGCCAGATTACGGGGCAGTTCAATCCACTGCTACGGGAGCACCTGCTGAACCTGGCCGGGCGCTTTACCACCGTAGAGCTGCAGTCTCTGCTCTCTTTCAAAAGCGCCCACACCCAGCGGCTGTTTTGGATTCTGCGTAGCTACCATAATCAGACCTGGGAGGAGCCGCTGCCCTTCGAAACCCTACGGGAGTGGCTGTTTGGGGAGGATTCAGAGCAGTACAGGGACTGGACGGATTTCAACCGCTACGTACTTAAACCCGCAATAGTAGAGTTTCTGGAGATTGGCTGGCAGGTAGAGATGAAAATTCAGAAACAGGGTCGACGGGTAGAGGCACTGATTTTCAAGATGACCAGCACCCTGGAGCCCGACACGAACTCTGCCGTTCGTCCGGCAAAGCGTACGCTCACGCTGACGGAGATTGCCAGGTACCGGGAGGAACTGGCCGCAATCTATACGGAACTCCCGGCTCTGTATGACCGCTTACGGCTGGACTTTGAACTGAAGGAGTACCAGGCGCGGGAAGTGGTCGGCAACGTGCGGGATATGACGGCTTACACGCTGGTGACGAAAGCACTGTACGACGTGCGCATTGCGTTGGTAAATGCTAACAACATCAAGTCGGTAGCTGCCTATACGCTCAGTCAGATCAAGGCCGTCCTACCGGTCTACCAACCTTTGACTGAGGGTGGCAGTAAATCTGGGGTAAGAACTCCCTAGCCCCGCATAAAGCAGGGAAATTAGTAGTTACGGCTCTACCACCAGTATCTGGATCCTATGCGTAACAGACGCCGACAGCCTTGTTTTCTGAGCAGGAAAAATCTGGGAGTGCGGCAGCTATCAGTGCCAAGAATGTCGATCGGCAAAAGAAGCTTACCCGTTCATGCAACAGGATTAGCGTACCTGGGAAGTAGGTCCGCACTTGCTGTGGCAATCCTCAGCCTATTATAACTGCTGGATATCAATAATTATTAGCCAGAGGGTTTTCAGAATGCAGCTATCCAGCCAGCGTCGAAGTTTTTGGTGTGCATTTGAGAAAGTTGTGGGAAGAGCGCGGATGGAGCCAGCAGGTACTGGCCGATTATACGGACATAGCTAAGCTTACGGGCCAGCGACACCAGCATGCCAAAGGTGCCCCCACCCTTGACGTGCTGGTGTCGCTGGCCCGGGCTTTATGCCTGCCCATACGCGAGTTGATGGACTTTCCCGAGGCCTTCTGAAATGGCTTGGTCAGGTAAGACAGGAAAGCCGGGCGTAGCAAAGTCGACCCAACAGAACAAGACCGCCAGAGAGTGTTCTGCCAGATGTTCTAAGTACAGCGTTGCGAGCCGTCGAGTCCAGGAGTTTGCCAAGTGCTTTCGGTAGATGTTGTCCGGCGATTGACCCATGGCATTGGACTACCCGGCCGCATTATCGTCGCCTGTTGAGATAGGGGTTGTTTGTACTCAAGCATTGTTCGGCAACGTAACCCAACAGCTTAACTACAGCGCAGATTGAGGTTCCCGCTACTTCTCACGCAAGACAGATTTTTCAAATAGCTACCGATTGGACAGGGCAGAATCAGACGGATGCTGGTTGTCCGGGACGCTCGAGTTATTGCATGATAGAGCGAAGGTAGAGTAACGAGGCCAAGACAAATTTGTGGTGTTGGCCAAGATGCAGGCTACCCAGGAAAACACAGTGCGAGCTAACTCTGCATGTTGTTCCCCACTGCCTTTTTTCAGAGATGGGGCACCGGGTGAAAGTTTTGAACCAACCAAAAATCCGAAGCCGCAAAAAATCAAGAAGCGTTATTTTCGGATGGGAGGGCTGAATCAGACCGGATGATTTTTAGGCTCCCTCTTAAAATGTGGGATGGCCAGAAAATGGGACGAGGCCGAAATTTCGGGTGGAGGCGAAATAGCAGTGCGCCGGTTTTTGGACCAGCGGTAAAGACAACCCGTTGTGCTGTATGACAGGGAACTGCTACTGAGTAGGCTGATGATTTCCGCAGAAGGGGAGGTACTGGCACCGGACCAAAATCACACGACCGGCATACTAGCGGAAGTTGAGAATCGGGGAAGCTGAGAGAAGCGTCAGATTTTGGATTGGGACAAATTCTGCCGGCGGTAATGAACAGATAGGAGGGCTAAATTTTTGGGGAGGCGGTAGAATCAGCACACCTATTAATTTCCGAGCAGCATGTCATAAGAGAGAAATGCCAAACGGGTAACCGGTAAAATTCCCGCAAGCTGGTTGTTGCGGCCGACGTAGAAATTGGGGCTGATCAAAAAAATCGGAGCAGGTGCTTCGGGCTACTTTGGCCACAATTAGTAGTCAGCGCAACGGAGCCCAGAGAGCGCAAAAGCATAGCCAGCAGAGTCGCAGGAGCAGGCGGTAGCATGGGATTCGATAAGGGGCCAGCACATCGTGGTGTGTCTCCAGATAGCGCATAGCATAGTGTAGCAATAGATTATAGCCTAGTAGGAAGTTCCAGTAACAGGCTCTAGATTACGGACGACATAGGGTTTGAAAAAACGGGCCATAGCAATAATTAGCAAGAGGAGGACCTGAAACCATCGCTACCGCACTGATAATCAGGCACAAACACAGTTTGTTCAGTAGAAATAAATGCTACCGCATTGATAATCAGTAATAAAAGCCGGAGAATTAATTGTTTTTATAGCTCTTTACAGCACCGGACTTTCAACAATTTACGAATAAACCGGAGAATTATAATATAAATGCTTGATTATCTTGATATAAACCCGGAGAAAATAATTAATAAACATAACTTGAAGTATGGAGCCAACCCTAAAGAAAAAAGGCCGACCGCCTGGTAAGAAGTCGGTCGAAAAGCCAGACCCCACGGTTCACCTCGCACCGGAGGTTCACCGGCTTCTGACCGTTCACGCCAAAAAACTCAAACTGAAAAACAGCGAGTACGCCAACGCGGCCATCGCCTATTTTGCCGAGAACGGGCTCGACCCGACCAAGGCGGCGACGCAGAGTTTTGCCCACGTCACCAAGACGGTGGCGCAGGAGGCGCGTTCGATTCGGGTGCAGAATGTGGACATTGGCAACCGGCTGATTTCGATACTGCGCAACTGGGAGAAAGGACTCTACGGCTTCTTGCAGCAGCAGCAAGGCGGGTCGCTGACTTATTTGGAGCAGAGTGTAGTCCAGATTCTCCGCCACCAGGTCGCCCTCGAAACTAACCTGCTTTCACCGATGGTAGAGATGCTGGTGAGAACCAACCTCGAAGCCTACACTGGGCGCGTGATTGGAGAGCGAACCAATCTATTCGTCACGGGCAAAAAGGACTCGGAGTGGCCGGCCGCCAATAAAGCCGTCAACGACGACCGCGACCAGAAGGTAGTAGTGCAGATGCGCGAGTTCATCAAAAACCATAACGTGCCTGCCCCATCGCTGCCCACAAAACCCCAGGTCCCGGCGACTCCCCCGAAGGCTCCAGCAACCTCGGCGGCCACAACGCCGGCTGCAGGCACTGACCCAAAATAGCGCCGGATGCACCAGCAGCTCTCAGCCAGGTTGCAGCGAAAAGCGCCGGCAACCGGCTGGGCATCCCAGCGGATTTTGCCCTTACAACCGGCGCTGCAACCCGGGATACAACGGCAACTTTTGGGCCTTGCAACCTGAGTTGTAAGGCCCACTTTTTCTTCCCCTGCCTTCTCCCATTTCCTGATGTATGCCAAAGTAATCAACCCGAAAACCAACGGGCAGAAAGTCTATAACAATGCCGGCAGCTCCCAGCGGTGCGCGAGCTACATGGCCAAAGAAGCGAAGGAGGCCGGGGGCGAGGCGACGTTTTTTGGAGCCCCCGGCACCGAGCCCAAGACGACCGCCGAGGTGGTGGCCATGCTCGACGGCAACGTGAAAGGCCTGGGAAAAGACGACCCCAAATTTCACTCGCTGGTGCTGAATCCGAGTTCCGACGAGCTGATGATGATTGGCAATAATGCCTAAGCGCTGGAGCAGTACACCCAGAACGTGATGGACCTGTACGCCAAAAACTTCAACCTAAAAAACGGGCAGGAGCTGGGAGAAGCGAACCTGGTATGGGCGGCTACTATTCACCAGGACCGCAAGAACCGGGGCACCGATGAGGGCGTTCAGGGCGAAAAAAAAGACGGGCTGCAAACCCACATTCACGTCATGGTTTCGGCCCGCGACGCCGACCAGAAAATCACGCTTAACCCGCTGGGCCGGGCCGAACGTTTCAACCGGGTGCAGTTCCAGGCCGAAGGCAACACCCAAATGGAAGTGCAATTTGGCCGGGTGGTACTGCTGGCTCTAACGGCAAAAGAGCCGACCCGCCGGGAGCGAGTAGCGGAAAAAGTCGAGGAGATAACGAGTAAGGCGGCGGCCAACCGGAAAGAGAAAAAGCCGCTGACCCCGGAGCAGATGGCCGCCAAGGATGCCCGCCTCGACGTGCAGGTTGCCCGGGTAAATTCCAAGCTCATGGCCCACGAACAGCTCGACCCCGCCCGGGTGAAAGACATTGCCAAGGAGCGCAAGTACGATAGCATATTCTACAACCGGCTAGGCCGAATGGAGCGTAACGCCGAGAAGGGGAAAGACACCCCGGAGCCCTACACCTACCTCACTACGGGCCGGGTTGTACGGGAGCCGCAGCTACAGATGGGTCAGAGTCCGGATCTAAGCAAGATGGTTTGCGTCATCCCGTCCCGGCGAGAATGGGAGTCGGAACCGTCAGCCGGGATACAGGCGCTGCAACGTTCGGTTGAAAGACTCAGCAGCGCGCTGGCTGCCAGGAGCCGGACTCAGGACGTGCGCAGTCATGCAGAAAAAGAACAGGAAAGAGCTCGCGAGCAGGGTCGAGAAATTGAGAGGTAGAAGCAAGGAGCTGAGTCTTCAAACTCTCCTTACTCAGCCCGTATCATTGCCGCGGCGAGAACAGGCTGAGTAACGCGGCGGCGTTTTAGAAGAAGGTGCAGTCTGCCAACGACGAACAAGAAAACGGAGGTTTGCTCCGGACCAGGTAATGACGGCTAGCTAATCGTCAGCACCAACGAGCGTACCATCCTCTTAGCAGTAGGGTCGGCGCGGTCTGGGTGCCTGAGCCGAAGGAGCACAGGGCTTCCTTGATACGGTGGCAGCTACCTGACCAATAGGAGCCCCGCGTCAACGTGGTGCGCCTGGGCGGAACTGTCGGCGGTTTCGATAAAAGCGCTCGGGGCTTACTCGCCCGCGTGCATCATGCGGGCGCGGTGGGCCAGGCCCCATTCCGCCAGGCTGTCGGTCAGGGCGGTTAGCGAGCGGCCCGTTTCGGAAAGGCTGTAGGTGACCGTCAGGGGTTTGCTCGTAGCGACATGCCGCACAATGAGCCCGTTGGTTTCCAAGTCCTGTAGCTCCCGGCTCAGCACTTTGCCGGAGATGCCCGTTACGTCGCGCAACAGGGCCGAGTAGCGCATCGGCTGGTGGCAGAGGCGGGCAATGATGGCGAGCTTCCACTTGCCGCTCAGGATATCGAGCGTATCGTCGATGGCGCGCATGCGATGGGCACAGGCGCCCGTGAAGGAATGATCGGCCGAGTCTTGCTGCATGGGAAGAAGTGGTTACCTGGTTGTCACCAGAGGGCCGCGGATGTCCCGGTTACCTTTTGTCCCAAAGGTACGGCTTGTCAGCAAGACCCTTTACCTTTGCCCCGGATCTATTCCAGGAAAAACACCTTTCAATATGTCATTAATCGAAGACCTGACGTGGCGCTACGCCACCAAAAAAATGAACGGCGAGCGTATCCCCGCCGATAAGCTGAATTACATCCTGGAAGCGGCGCGCCTGGCCCCGTCCTCATCGGGACTGCAGCCCTACAAAATCCTGGTTATCTCGGACCCGGCGCTGCTGGCCAAAATCCGGGAGGTGTCCTTCAACCAGAGCCAGGTGACAGACTGCTCGCACCTGCTGGTGTTTGTGGCCTGGGACGGCTACAGCGAGGAGCGCATCACGCGCGTCTTCAACTACACCATGGACCAGCGCGGCCTGCCGTACCAAACTATGGCGGACTACAAGCAGAATCTGTGGTCCATGTACGAGCCGCTGGGCCCGGAGTGGCACGCCCAGCACGCGGCCAAGCAGAGCTACATTGCCTTTGCCATGGCCATTGCGGCGGCGGCGGAACAGCGCGTGGACGCTACGCCCATTGAAGGCTTCAACGCCGACCAGCTGGATACCCTGCTGCAGCTGAAAGGCAGTGGCTACCGCAGCGCGGTGCTGTTGCCGCTCGGCTACCGGCAGGAGTCGGAAGACTGGCTGGTGAACATGAAGAAGGTGCGCACCCCGATGGAGGAATTCGCGACCGAGCTGACGCTGGCTGATCTGACGAACGCTGAGGATCAGGCCGCCCAGTAGCACCTGCCCTTGACGAAAGTGCCCCGTAATCGTCTATTGCCTGGCTTATCCAGCGGGCAGCGGCCGACTACGGGGCACTTTTGCGTGGTAAAGAGCGGAGATGAGGTACAGGCAGTACGAGGTGCCTTCTAGGAGTTGGTTGAAGAGTTGAGCGGCCGCATCATTTGTGCTTGCATCCAGCCATCCAGCCAGCGAGGCCCTGCGCTGGTAGCCGTGCTCCAGCCCACTGGCGAGCTAATTTTCAATACTCCGCTCACGAGCATATTACGATATCTATTACGACACGTATTGTGTTAATGAGCAGTGGATTATAATCAAAATGCTGATGCCGTTTACGACACATGTTACGACGCTCGTTGCTATATTCCGACAAAAGCCGGCCTTCAACGTAGCCAGGTATCGCAACGACCACATTGCCGAGTTTTGGCCGCCTGGCGTCTGGACCGCGACGAGGTGCGAGGCTTGGACACCTAACTGGTGACCTCGTCCAGGTAGCTTGCATTCGGCGTATTTTGCAGCACCACTTTTTAGGCCCAGCACATTTTGTGAGGATAGTGTAGAACCCAATTTGCCGGGGAAGGGTATATTTGGGCAGACCATAACTTTCTTTTTTATGTCGAACAAGACCACCAAAACCGAAAACACTCCCGCCGCTGCTCAGCAGCCGCTAACCGCTCTTGAGATCATCCACCGCCGCGTAAAGAAGGCGCAAGAGCGTCGTCGCAATAAGCTCAAGCACGTTAACCCCTAGTCTCGGGTCAAGCGTATGTTGAAAAGCCCTTGCTACTTACAAGTAGCAAGGGCTTTTCGGTAGATAGCCTGTTTCTGGACACCTTTTCTGGGCTGCTGACCAGCCTTCCAAGTAGTCACGCCATTCCGGCAACGGGGCGGATGTGTTTTTGGGCATCTTGCCGTGACCGGCTTCCGCCAAGAGCTCAATCCAGCGATAAGCGCCGGCGCTACGTCGATGCACCGCATATTTCACACAGATTGCCGGTTGCAGGTGAAGAGAAGTGCTTTCTCAGTGAATTGGCGAGCCAAGGGGCCATTTAGCAGCCCTTGCTGGGGTAGTGCATTAGGGCCTGCATGCGCAGCATCTCGACGGGCAGCGTGTCTTGGGCGGCGTTGGCCAATCTAGTGGTCCAGTACTGGTAGTTCTCGCCCTCGCCGGTGGTGAACTGCTTGCCAGACTTGAAGGTGAGCACGTAGTTATGCACTGAGCTCAGGGTCAGGCGATGCATGACCAGGCGGTAGTTGTTGAGCAGGCCGGCCAGCAGGGTGTTGCTAAACAAACAGGGGAAATCCTCCGATTTGGAAACTGTCTCGTCCGGCAATAGCACCAGCTCCCGCCAGCACTTACAGGTAACGGTGAGCCACGAGCATAAGCAGTCGTAAGGCTTAGCTTCATTTTGTCCCCCCGCTGCTACAAGAAGGTCAAGAGGCTCATTCAGACCGTAGGAAACGCATGCCACGAATATAGGGGTTAATCGTGCCATACTATGACACGATTAACCCCTATATTCGTGGCATCAGCACCTGAGTATGTACATACACGAGCATAAGGACTGGCCCCGGTTCACTTGGCAGGCAAACCGAATTGAGGAGCTGCTAGGGGAGGTGAACCGCCGGCAGGGTAGATTACTGGGCCGGATGGAATCGTTGGGCTTTGCCCTGCAGGAGGAAGCCGTTCTTGCGACGATCACGCAGGACGTGGTTAAGTCCTCGCAAATCGAGGGGGAGCAGTTGGATGTGGAGCAGGTACGCTCCTCGGTAGCGCGGCACCTGGGCTTACAGGCAGCGGGGTTGGTTCCCTCTTCCCGGCAGGTAGACGGCGTGGTGGCCATGCTATTGGACGCCACGCAACAGTACGGGCAGCCCCTCACGGCCCAGCGCTTATTCGGCTGGCATGCCTTACTGTTTCCAACCGGTTACTCGGGTCGGTATCGGATTCTGACAGGGCAATGGCGGCAGGACGAGTCAGGGCCCATGCAGGTCGTGTCCGGCGCCCTGGGCAAGGAAACGATTCACTTCGAGGCGCCGGGGGCCAAGCGCCTGCCGGCGGAGATGGATCAGTTCATAACCTGGTTCAATCAGCCACCCGACGAACTACGCTTGGACCCGGTGCTGAAAGCGGCGTTGGCTCATCTCTATTTCGTTACCCTGCACCCGGTGGAAGACGGTAACGGGCGCATGGCCCGGGCGATTACGGACATGCAGCTGGCGCGAGTGGACCAGACGGCCAAACGCTTTTATAGCATGTCCTTCCAAATTGAGCGCCACCGGCGCGAGTACTACGATATCCTGGAACAAACCCAAAAGTCCGGACTGGACGTCACCGATTGGCTTACCTGGTTTCTAACCTGTTTAAGCAATGCCATTGCGGCCTCGAACACCCTGCTTTCGACCATCCTGCAGAAGGCGGAGTTCTGGCGTGTGCATGCTGCCACCCCCCTCAATGACCGCCAACGCAAAATGATGGAGAAGCTATGGGGTGACTTTGTCGGAAAGCTCAACTCCAGCAAGTGGTCCAAGATGGTTGGGTGTTCCAAGGAAACGGCCGTCCGGGACATCAATGATCTGCTGACCAAGGGCATTTTGCGCAAAGCCGAAGAAGGAGGGCGCAGCACCAGCTATCTGCTGAATGGGCGGTTGCTCAGTTGAGTTCTTGCAAATTGTGCTGCTGACGGCCGTTCGGAGCCTAGGTGTAGGTCACGCTCTCAATTGGACTTACTAGCTTAGAGAAGATGAAATCATCGTGTTCGGTAGCACTGGATTTAACGTCCGCATTCATCGGCAGGAGTACTACCATGGGGAATACTACCCGATAAACGAAGACCGGCTGACTGCCCGTATGAGCTATGCAGAACTGCTGGATACCAGCTCTGCCAGCTTTAATCGCTTGGTAGAGATAATGGAAAAACCCCAGGCTAAGCTGCTAGTAGTCCCCGTCGCTTTGCCGTTCTGAAGCGTCATCCATCCTCCCCGCCAAAGTAGCTTGGCCTTCTATCATCCTCCCCTGATGCGCATCCTCGTTGTTCCCGACCTGCACGTCTGGTCGGGCTGCATAGCAAGCGGGGCAAGTAAGGGTTACTCAGGTTAGCAGGGGGGGCGAGCCGCCGCACCGGCCGAATCAATTCCCAAAGTCGGCTGCTGCCTGCGGGTCATGGGCCACTGCTTGGGACCGGGTTTCCCGCCGTACGCGCTCGACGACGCTGTTGCCAATTGCCAGTCGGTCAATTAAAGAATCCAGGTGCAGGGTATGCAGTGGTGCGCCAGCTTGCATTTCTGCCCGTAACTCAACGGCCACGAGGTGAAAGTAGTGCAGAACGCCGGCCAGGTAGCGCACATCGGCGCAGTAAACGGGCGGGTCCAGTTCCGGTACGAGCGGCGAGTAGGCCAGCCGCTGGGTTAGGCGGACCAGGTCAGCGTAGTCGAGCCAGAGGTCCTTTCCGTCTTCCCACAAATCGGGCTGAAACGCATGGAAGGCCTGCGCGAAGTCGGTCACGGACAAGGTAGGGAAGTGGTCGTGGAGGTGCTCGGCGACCCAGAGCACGGCCTGAGCGTGTTGGCCGGGCGTAGCCCAGCGGTAGGGGATGGTGTGGCTCTCGGGGCACGCGTGAGTAATAGTGGTGGTTTGCATGAGGACTTCAGGAGAAGGGAGAGGAATGGGGCTGTTTACTAGCGCTCTATTGGGCGTTGTCGGCTTGGAGTTGCGCTTGTTGCTTGGCCGCCAGGGCGGCTTCTATTGTTTTGCTCAGCACGTCCAGGCGGCCTTCCCGGCCGAAGCCAACGGCTTTTTCGGCGTACACGGCCCGGGCTTTGGCCCCTTCCCAGAAGAGTTGGTAGGCGCCCTGCGCTTGGCCGGGGCCTAGCAGGTAAGTAGCTTCCGGCCGCAGTACGGTCGGATCGCCGATGGCCACGAAGGCATAGAACTTGCCGTCGAGAAAGGTATAGAGCTGGCTGGGTACCTGTGCCCGGTGCTTGCCAAACCAGCCTTTGGTCCCCTCGTAGGTGTAGGTCCGCGTCGGGCCGACTGGCACACCCGGGATGGGGGGCAGTGGTCGCAGGTCGGTAAAGGCACTCAGGGGCTCGCCAAAGGCGTGGCCGGCGATGCCGTTGAGCGAATCCACTTTGCCGCCAAGTGGAAACGCGGGCGGTGGGGTAGTGGAGGTTTGCGCGGCGTCGGCAGCGGGTGGGGCGGTCGAACTCGGGGCCGAGCATCCGGCGAGTAGCCACCCGCCAGCAAGCAGCAGCAGGGTGGCGGGCGTGAGGAAGGAGTGAAGAGCGGGCATGTACGGAACAAGAATTAAGAAGGGGGTAGGAGAAGCAAGGTCACTGACCCTAAGCAGGCGGCTTACGGGCTGTCAAGCCTAGGCCAAGGAGTTTGCAGGGTTTGGCAGTGCGGTGGCAAAGCAAACAAGCGAATCACTAAGCAACGCGTAACGAATGCAATATGCAGCAGGTTGGCCTAATGATATATGCTATAATAGCTTATTATTCATTAATAATGCAGTAAAATACACATTTTCAGCTGGCTAGCTTTGTGTACTTTACACGCACGGCTATGTATTTTGCTAAAAACCTGCGCTTTTTACGGCGTCGAGCCGAACTTTCCCAGTCTGAGCTGGCCGACCAACTCGCCACCGACTACAACACGATTAGCCGCTACGAAAACGGCAAATCAACCCCCAAACTAGAAGCGCTCACCAAACTGAGCCAGGTCTTTCACGTCAGCCTCGACGCGCTGCGCAGCCAAGACCTGAGCCAGTCGCCGGGGCCCGCGCTGGAGCCGGGCCGGGTGCAGACCGGGGGCCGGCGGGAAGGAGAAATCCCCGCCAAACCCGCCAAGCACCCGTTGCTAGTGTCGGTGGAGTTGGATGGCACCGCCACCAGCCTGGAACGGGCCGTCGCGCGGCTGACGGCGATTAACGAAGTCGTTGCTGGCACGACTTAACCAGAACGCTTGCCAATGGGGACACGTGCTTCCGGTAATTCAGGTCCTCACTGCCTTCATGATATCCGGTCCGGCTAGGTAGCACTAGGGTAGTGGGGGAAAGTTGGTTCCCCCATGCTATTGCGGGTCGTTAAGCGTCTACAGATATTGAATTACCATGGCTTGCTGAAGGCGGAGCCGATGAGCGCACAGGGCTTTAGGGGTCACTGGGGTCGCCAGCTAAGTGCTAGCCAGAGTTAGACTGTTCCTTCCGAGCCCGCAGCGACTCGGTTTCTTGCCAGTCCTGGCGCAGCTGGCGGGCTTCGGTTTTCAGGGCCTGACGGCGGTCACGCAGGGCCTCGCGGAGCGTGTCGACGACTTGCGCCCCAGTAGGTCGCTCAACGGCCACGGTCAGCGTCTGGGTGGTGGAGTGCAGCGTGATGACCACGATGCCTTCCAGTTCTAGTGCGAAAAGTTGATGTTGCTGGGCACAGACCACTTTACGGACTCGGCGAACCTGCCAGAGCTGTTTGCTATAGGACGTGGCCGGCCGATTAATCGGTGAGCGAAGAGGTGGTTCGCTGGCACTCGCCCGAGGCAGTTATCATATTGGCCAGCCAGATGGCTAGTTGTCCGGCATCCTCGCATTCGTGTACGTGGTGGTTCGCCAGTAGCAGCTCCTCCGACGAGCTCGAGGAGTTCTTTGACCTCAACCGCATCCTGTTCCGCCACCCCGAGGCCACGTACCTGATCCGAGTGTCGGGCGAGAGCATGCGGGGCGCCGAAATCCATGCCGACGATGGCTTCTACCGGTCAGCCCGCGCCCTGGCAGGGCAAGGCCCAACACAAAAGCCAGGCGTTTACTACCCGGCTGTAGGATCTGATGGTCGTTGGGTAGGCTAGGGCTTGGATCAGGGCCTTGGTGCTTTCCATTGCTCACAAGATGAGGAGGTCTACAAGCAATGGTTAGATTTATGAGCGGTCATTGAAGAGTATTGGGTGGAGATGAGCCAGATGATCAAGCGCTAACTGAAAATACGGCCATTCCAGTAACTATTTGTCCACTTTGGTATTATATTCGCAATTCGCAAATCAAGAATCATGCGTAAATTTAACGGGTTGCGACCTCAGGATATTGTCTTATTGCTGAAGCTGGTAGCCAGCTCGAAGGCAAGGGTGTGGTTGGGTAAGGAGTTAGCTTACGAGCTATCATTGAGTGCTTCCGAGGTGTCTGAAGCGCTGGCCCGGTGTCGTTACAGTCGTCTGCTGGCTCCCGATCCGGGTTCTCATCAGGTGCAGGCAAGGGCCTTGATAGAATTTTTGCTGCATGGCTTGCCCTACGTATTCGCCGCCCATGCCGGCGCGCAGGCACGCGGCATACAGACTGCCTCCAGTGCCGCTCCACTCAATAAAACGTTTGGGACAGAACCGGCTTACGTCTGGCCCAACGCTGCGGGTGAGGCGTGGGGAGCTGCCATTGAGCCGCTTTACCCAGGCGTAGCCGCCGCCGCGCAGAAAGATGCCCGTCTTTATGAGCTACTGGCGCTGGTAGATGCTTTGCGGCTAGGCCGTCCCCGCGAAAGGCGAGTAGCGGCCCAACTTATAGAGGCCGCCATCACCCAGCACGTCAGCGCAGCGAATGGCAACTGAATCGCGCAATCTGCCCCAGCTAATGGCAGTCGCCTTCGCCCTTGGGAAGCTGCGGGAGCGAATTGTTTTCGTCGGCGGCGCCACGGTAAATCTGTACAGCACGAGTGCTTTGCCACCACCCGAGCCCCGCGTAACGGAAGACGTTGATTGTATCGTAGAAATAGCCCCACGCGCGGCGTACCACGTCCTAGAGGAGGAGCGACGGGCGCTGGGGTTTATAAACGACATTGCATCGGGCGTAATCTGCCGGTGGACGTATCAGGGGATGACCGTGGACGTCATGCCCACCGAGCCGGAAATTTTGGGCTTTAGTAACCCTTGGTATCCCGCCGGATTTGCCCACGCCACGATCTACCGCCTGCCAAATGACCTGGAGATTCGCATCCTGAGTGCCGTATATTTTGTGGCCACCAAACTCGTGGCGCTACGCGACCGGGGCTGGGCGGACTTACGCCTGAGTCAGGACCTGGAAGACATAGTGCACGTAGTGGACAATCGTAAAGAGCTGGCAGCTGAGTTGGCGGCCGCGCTCGCCGACGTGCGCCGCGATATCCAACAACGGTTAGTGGAACTACTCGCACACCCCGATTTTTTAGAAGCCGTAGAGTGGACCTTGGCGGCCGGCTCGGGTTACGAGCGCAAGTATGAGATAGAACGGCGCCTGCAGCAGTTGGCTAACGCATGAGGGATTGCCGTCTGGTTTGGCCCCTGACTTAGTACCGATAACACTTAATTATCGGTAGTAAGTTATTTTATGCTAATTTGGGGTGAAAACTCGTCGCTACTCCTTATTTATATAGGCGCATGGAAAATTCGGTGTCACTTCCCGTCCTGGTGCCCACTCGCAACCACTCGCTGGTTGAATTGCCGTCCTCGGTATCCAAGTACGTCGAGGCCGGATTGCACGGCGCGGAGAATACCAAGCGCGGCTACGCGGCGGACTTGCGCAGCTTCCAGGATTACTGCGTGCATCATCAGGTGACGCACTTGCCGGCTGAAGTTACTACCGTGGCTGGGTACGTGTCGCAGATGGCCGACCGGAGCATGAAGCTGGCGACCATTCGGCGACACGTGGCGGCCATTGCCAAGCTGCACCAGCTGGCGGGACAGCCGTCGCCGACCGGTCATGAGGCGCTGCAGGTCGTGCTCGATGGTATTGCCCGGGTCGTGGGCAAGCGGCAGCGCCAGGCGCCCGCTTTTACCGTGGCGGAGTTGAAGCAGGCTATTCTGGCAATGGATGCAACTACCCCGACGGGATTACGGGACCGGGCTTTATTGCTTCTGGGCTTTGCGGGGGCCTTTCGTCGCTCGGAGCTGGTGGCCCTGAATGTGGAGGACGTGGAGCTTACTCGACAAGCATTGGTCATCCATTTGCGCCAGAGCAAGACCAACCAGTATGGACTCGAGGAAGACAAAGCAGTGTTTTACTCGCCCAGTGCGGATTTCTGTCCGGTGCGGGCCGTCCAGGAATGGATTGAGTGTCTCGAGCGAACTAGCGGGCCTTTATTTACCCGCATGAGCCGCGGGACCAAGGAACGACCGGCTCAACCCAGCAAACATCGGTTAACGGATCAGAGTGTAAATCATTTAGTGCAACGACATATAGGATTTATATATTCTGCTCACTCTTTGCGCGCTTCATTTGTCACAATTGCCGTGGAAGCAGGCCAATCTAACAAGGCTATTAAAAATCAAACTAAACAAAAGACCGATGCTATGATTGAGCGGTATGCTCGATTGAATGATGTTAAAAGATTCAATGCCGCGCAATATTTAGGATTATAAAATTAAATGTAACTGTTGACTATTTGTCGTTTTATTGTCGTGTTTGAGAACAGTGGCTATTATCTGATCACCGAATAAGAAGGCCATGAAGAGGAAGGTTCGATAGTACTAGTAATTATGGCAGGAAGGCAAAACCCATGGGCGAAACTGCTATCAATGAAGGGTCCAATTGCCTAAATTAGAATGTCAACTTTATTATCTACTACTAATACAGTTAGTATTATGAAATTACTGAGTAAGAGGTAAACACCTCCGATACCGTTCCATTAGAAATAGCGAGGCACCAAAACGAAACCACATATGAAATTATAGAAATATATGACCTTAGGCGTTGCACATTTTGTGACCAAAGGCTTTAACTAAGTTCTCCGATGAAAAGTCTGTCCTCCTGAAATTCAAACGAAACTTCGCGCTTACTCTTTTCACCAGCTACAATCCCATTCAATATCTTCCCCCCTTCTAATTCCGTTGTAATCGTAAGAATGAAAGGTACTGAGTTTGAATCTCTTACTTTGAATAATTTAACAACAACAAGATGCTTTCCAATTGGAATAGCATCAAAACTAATGTTTTCTTGGGGGTTACTTACAAGTTCGTTACCTGCGTTTTTATCGACATCTAATTGCCCAATTACCCCTTCATGCTCAATGCTATTATTAGAATAAGATATTTCGCCACTTGGTGTAAAAACATGTAGGTCTAAATCGTCAGTAGTACTCCATGTTAAATTGACTCTTAATTTTCCTTTACCACCTTCTAAGGTGCGAGTTTTGAGATTTTCCAAACGGCTTATCTCATCTCCTATTGTTGTCTTATGACTTAATTTATTTGTTAAACTTAGTTCTAACTGCTTTTCAATAATCAAACCGTTAATAAGATTTATGCGGTTCTCATATTCAGTTGTGATTGGCTTTAGTGATTTGTTTGGAGTATAAAGGCCTCTTGGTATGGTTTTAATAAATCTTATTACTTCCTGAAAATCAATAAAAATATAATACAACATTATTGCTTCACCAAGCCTAACTACTCCATATTTTATATTTCCCTCTTGTTTGTTTTCCAATCCAAATATTAATTTATATGGATATTTGGAAGAATCTGTTTTGTAATTTGCGAGGTCTTCATCAAAGCAAATTAAGTATCTAGGTTTAAATAATACCTTTCGATCTTCAGATTTCGATATTGATTCAGCTAATTCTTTATAAATATACTCCTTGACGAAGTTCCATTTTCCATCATTAAATTCTATTTCTGTTAATAATTTATCATGATCTAGTTCGTGAAAATTTTCGATACCACCTTTACCAGCGAAAAAGGCGTCCAATATTGGTTTTATGAATTGTGCATTCACAACCCGACGAACATCAGGCTTTAAAACCGCTACTGGATTATATTGGCTCTGCACGCTGCCAACGGCATCATGCTTAAATTGATTTGACATGATTACAGTAAGGTGTTTAGTTTGATATAGTTTTCCTGAAGGACTTTGAAATTAACTTGAATAACATCTATTTGATTAGTTTGGAAATGGGAGTTTGTAATTAAATACTTCTGCTTCTCAATAGACAAGTCATCTGAATAAAACGGTATCCAGAATTCGCTCTTAGTAGATGTATAAGATATGTTATTCTGAATTGCCCATTCATAAACAAGTTGCTTATGAATGTCATCCTTGATTTTATTTTCGCCAAAGTTATTAATGGCAGAAGGATCGTACGTAATATAGTCAGAGAGACGCATATACTTATAATCTATCACATTTATTATTGAACTTATAAGGCCTTTTTCCATAGCGAAGTATTCGTTAACCTGGCAGACATAAGCAGATACTTCGGCCGCAAAGTCATCATAATTACTGTGACGTATATATTCGTAATATGTCTTTCTTCCGCTATCAATATATTTCTTATTCTTGTTTAAATGTTTCAAGTAAATCTGGTAAAGCTCCGGAAAGTTTTCGATAATGTTTGTATTGAATTTTATTTTGTGGTTTGTATAGAAATTGTCATTTAGCTCAAAAGTTTCACGATTGGCACTGAATATTTTGTTTAATAATTTACTCTCCAAATAATTTGTAGATCCCTCATAGTCAACAGACTCAAGTAAAACTAGGTCAGGTCTTAAATATCTATTTCTAGGTTCGTTATTTATTTTTACAGCAAAAGGATTCATATTGATATATGGCTTTACTCCTAAATCTTTTCGCGTTAGTAATCTACCTTTCACATCAGCAAACAGGACTTGCTCTAAGTGTTTATGCTCCTTTGAGAGCATATATGCTTGGCACATATCTTCCCATACATCATAGAAATTATTAATGCCGAAATATATGCCATCTTTATCATCACTTTTTTGGCCAAATAAAAATGCTTCTACTGCTTCGTAGAAATGCCAAAAGTCATCATCTTTATACGTGGTCTTGTCTTCAATTTCCTCAAATACTGACCGTAAGGCGAATATGGTGTTATCAAAGCTTTCTTCATCGAACAAACTACTACCTGGCTCCAAAAACTCTTCTTTAAATTTTGCAGCAAGTTCGAAAGCTCTGTCTGGGGTAGAATCAACCTCCTCGAGCTCCTTCTTGATTTCTGTATAAATAAAACAAAATAATTGTACAATTGAAGGGCTGTCCTGGATAATGACAGATTTAGGTATAGTCATTTCATCCAAATAGATAATGTCATCCTCAAGGAAGTATGCTCGGTGCATATACCTATCAATTTGGGAATAGTCGATTTCAAGGGAATGAAATTTCTTCTTTTCTAACGAAGAAATTCTCAATTCGTCATAACCTTCCAGAATTTTGTCTAAACTATTTAATTTTCCATAAAAAATAACATGCTCATTTCTCTCGTTTATAAAGCTGAAGCCATTTTCGAATTCGAAAACCCCATCCCTATCCGTGGTACGCCAATCCTCTTCTAAAGCACCCATTTTCCTTTCCCTGTATACCTGGAAGGTACGGTACATTTTAAAGAAAAATTTCTTAATAGCCTCGAAAGAAGGTTCAAAGTCATTGAACCCTATTGGTAACCAAAATTCTAGCCGGTCACTATCGTTTTTTCGCTTTAACCCAACGAAGGAATAACTGCGCAAGCCGTGCTCTGCATCCGTTTTGATTACATCAATGTTGGTTAGGTCAAACATTAAATTTCAATGATTGCTTTTACAAATCGCGTAACTTGAGTTCTCTGTGTAAACTGTCCAAATGTTACCAGCTCCTGTTCTTGCAAACCAAGAAGTTCAGCTAGCGGCTTTTTATTATTACTGAATACACTATCCCATACAAAAAACATCAGCTTATTCTTTACTTCTACCTCCGTTACTACAGATGTATTAATGAATCTGTAACCAATCTGTTTGTCCTCAATTTTTCGAACAACTTTGTAATTCCGCTTTATAAATGAATTAAGCTTGTCTACAAAATCACACCATAATGCGACATTCTCTCCATATAACTGAAGAAAACACTCATTCATGGATTCGCGTTGCATTTCATCTTCAATTTCAACAAACTCCCAATCCCACCGTCTTTTAAAAGCACTATCCATGAAATAAATCGAATTGTCCGACGTATTCATGGTTGCAATTAATGACAAATTAGGGGGTAATTTGATTTTGCCTTTTTTAAGATCTACTTTGTGGAATTCTTCTAATGTCTCATAGATCCAATTTATATATTTGTTATACTCGAATTCACTTATGCTTTTTCCGCCATAATAATAAAGCATGCCACGATTAGTCTTGTCATATTCATCGCTTAGGTCAATTTCTCTAAAAAGAGCGATTTTCTCTAAATCCGATAACATTACATCATATGATGACCATCCTTCAGAACTCCTGTCAAGCAATTGAAAAACAGTTCCAAAAATAGATGCAGAATTGCCCCTGTTTATCTCGTCAATTGTTAAAACAACATTGTCAGGCGTTTTCAGTATTGCATCATACAAGGTTTGTATTTCAGTTTTCTCATCATCGGTGAAATCATTTTGATGTGTTTTATTAATACTAGTCTTATAACGACGTAAAACATCAGCCCGCTCTTTCTCATAATTGATGTTAGCATTAATTATATTCTTGTAAGCCTTGCCTAGTGCCTTCAAAAAATGACCACTGTAGAATATGTATTCAACCTTGCCGTGCGCGTCAGTCATAGGCATCAACTTACCCATGAAATCTCCATAAGTGTACTCGGGGTGGAAAACGGTCTTTATAACATTTGACTTATCGTCAATACCGAGTTCTATTGGGATAATACTATTGTCAATTTGATGGCTTTTGCCTGTTCCTGGACTTCCGAACAGGATTTTTTGGATTGGTTGATATTGGGGCATTGTCATGAGAATATAACCGAATTTTACATCCAGTCGTTTGAATTAGACTTATTAAGAGGGAATCGACATGAGGGTGTAATGCTCCTTCTTAATTAGAACGAACAATGCTCATACTACTAGCTCTTCTAAACTTACCAGTGCATGTTCGTCACTTTTTAAAAATGAGTAACATTATTTAGTCTTTTAAATCATTTGACGAAACATAGAAACCTTGCAGCCGCTGTATCTGGCCTTGTTGCTTAAGCAGCAAATCACCAGCTCCTAACAAGTCTTCTGCTCCCATTTCATCGAGAATAACACGGCTGTCTGTGCCAGATGCTAGGCGGAAAGCAACTCGGCAATCTAGATTATTCTTCAAATTCCCCGGAATGACCTTCATGTCTGGCCGTTGGGTCGCTATTACTAAATGAATACCTACGCTACGCGTACGCTGCGCTAGGCGGCCTACCTTTTCTTCAAATAGCTTACGTTCCTTGCTACCTAGGCTTTGCACTAGGTCCGCAAACTCATCAATCACAACGATAATGAAAGGCATCGGCTCGGTCCGTGTTTCTTGGCGATACTCATGAATATCACGGCAGCCATACTGACGGAGTAGCCCAGTACGCTTAGGCAATTCAGTATCGAGAAGGTCAGTCAATGCTTCAACCGCTTCTGCTGACTCATATACGACCCGATTATTGCGCAAATGAGGTAGCTTCTCAAAGAAAACAAAATCTGTCTGCTTTGGGTCAATTAGCAATAGTTCCACTGTTTCGGGACCATTGAGTTGGCTAAGTGCCTTAATGAGTCCATACAGGAAGATAGTTTTGCCTGCTCCAGTAGTCCCCCCAATAAGCATGTGTGGCAAACGAGGTAGATTAAGCCATTTAACTTGCCCATTGGTGCTGACGCCAGCGGGAAACGATACAGCAGGCTCATCCTTGCCGGCAATAAGTAACGGACCAAGGGGAATCGGTTTACGGTCTGTCCTTCCTACTTCAACTGCAACATATGGCGTGCCTGCTAGATTGCCGATTACAGGTGGTCGGTCTAATTCCATTTCGCGTTGCAAATCGGTAGCAAGACGTTGTATATCAGCGACTTTCTTACCACTCTTCAACGAGACTTTCAGTAGTATCAAACTTGGTCCGACTTCCGCAATTGCTGGGTCTATAGGGCCACTGGGTGCTAAGTCGTATTTCTGCAGTCCCCGGTACAGACTGGTAGCAAGTTGCTCTACAACCCCTGGCAGGGGTGGATTAATAAAGATGGGTGTTTCCGCAGCAGTAGGTTCAGGGGGCGCAACCACGGCTACAGAATCTGTTTTGGACTCGCCGTCGTGCGGTAATGCTGGGGTTCCGTTCACTGAATTATTTGATAATGTAGTTGCAATTGGTGCAGTCGAATGTTTTTCCATTTGAGTTGCCTTTGTGGTACTTTCGACCTCTACAGGCACAGAAGCCACTTTACCAGTTGGCATAACGGGTGTTGTCGGTTCTTGTGGCCCTGGGGTTGGCGTTGGTGGTATTGCAGGTGAAATGGGGACAGCAGCCGTTCCGTTTTCTGACGATGGAGGCAGTTCACCTAGCAAGCGTTTAATGTCTGGTTCTCTTAACTGTACACGAACCAAATCCAATTTCTTTTCTGGCTCTAGCGCATTCGGTTGGCCCTTGTAAGTTTTTATTTTAATAGGTTCGTTCTCATTGAACACTACTTCAGTCAACAATAAATTGACTTCTACAGCCAACTGTCCATCCAGCGCCTGGTTTAGTTGCTGAATCCATTCTGCCCATACTTTGCTGTCGTAGCCGACGGGCATTCGCAGTTGACCTTCCTGGAATAGCTGGACTCGCAGTGCCTCGCGCCGACAGTCAGTGACGAGTTTGCCCCCCGGCCCGCTTTGCCCACTTACAACGGGCAACAGGTCCCGTGCTACTGACCGCAACTGCTCACCTGGGGTCCCCTCACCGTCAACAGGACCGCCGACTTCGTAGGACTTAACCTCAATCAAGTCAAGGCTTATTCCTCCTCCTGGTAGCCAACGCATTCCTAGAAGGTCATTA
Source organism: Hymenobacter canadensis (assembly GCF_027359925.1). Lineage (NCBI taxonomy): Bacteria > Pseudomonadati > Bacteroidota > Cytophagia > Cytophagales > Hymenobacteraceae > Hymenobacter > Hymenobacter canadensis. The sequence goes on from NZ_CP114768.1 coordinate 356,704, forward strand.
CGACGGTCTGATTCACGGTGCGCCAACCAAGAGCGGCGTGCAAGCGCTGAGTCCAGACTAATAACAACGCACCGTTGGTCACCCGCTTTTTCCGCGTACCAGCGCAGCGCTACTGCTTGGCCCAATTGCCCTTTTAAGGAGTTAGCATCAAAGCCGCCTGGGGTTTTTGCACTTATAGTGTTAAAGAGAGGGGTGCGTCCGATTTCTTCCAATTCACGAAGCAACTTAAACAACTCGTCGGTGCGGGGCTGATAATTCGAATTTGTCAGCATATTCTCAACGCCCTTCACAAATCTCTCAGTAAACTGAGTTACCACCAGGTCGCCACGGCTACCACCAGCTCTGGCGAGTGCTAAGGCTCCAGTAGGAGGCTCTGCTGGGGCACCCGCAATAATAAACACACCATACGGTAAAACTGCGGGCAAATCAGGACTATTTGCCCGAGGCATCGAGGCGCCTGATACTTCTTGATTAGACAATTGTCCGACTGCTGAAGCTATTTCATGGTAAGCTCCGAAAGGATGCTCTGGACCACTAGGGTCGCGTTGCTGTGAACGCGGCAACAAGTTGACTTCGTCCTTAAATCTGTTGTACTGTAACGTATGAGGTAAACTCAGCGGGTGTAGGTCGGAAACCTGCTTGTTTACCTTTAGAGGCTCCAAGCGCCGCTGGCCTGGTAACACTAATAAGTGAGCAGGCCGTGTTTGCAGCCATTCAGCCAGTTTATTAATGTTCGAAATTTCTATTCGCTCTGGTACTACTGCACCGCGAACTATGAGTTCATCTAGAGGGCTAAGAGAAAGCACGGACTCTTGCCCTGGACGATGTGTAATTATTAGATGAATTTGGGCAAAGCCATCTAACCCTTCGTTATTCACTAAATCGTTCAATGCCGGTTTAAGCGAATCCAACGAATCTGGATGGTGTACTAACAGTCGCAGTTGCTGACGAACCATCGGGTACAGAATGGCCAATTTGCGCGCAGCATCCCGTACGATTTTCCCATTCGTAATAGCCTCAATTGGGCCAGCTTGTTGGTATTGAACCCAAGCACTAATTCGTCTTGCAAAAGCCAAAGGCGCAGGCTGATGCTCATCGGATTTTGGTAACATTAGGGCGCGCAATGGCTCGGGCACTTCATCGAGTCGACCAAGTAGCGGCAGTAACTCTGCCCCGCGTCCTGCTAGTATTTCATCAGCTATTGTGTACGCTTCCCCGAATCGAGTGCCAGTTGTGAATAGAGAAAGGCGTAACTTTTCCTACCTGACGACTGCAACATGAAAAAAGGACGATTCAGCGAGGCCCAGATTGTGGCCATTTTACAGCAGCAAGCCAGCGGGCAGACCGTGGCTCAAATTGTGCGCGAGCACGGCCTGAGCGAGGCTACCTTTTATGCGTGGAAAAGCAAGTATGCGGGGGCTAGCCTGGCCGAGCTCACCCGCCTCAAACACCTGGAAGAAGAGAATCGCAAGCTCAAGCAGATGTTCGCCGACCTGAGCTTAGAGAATCAGGCTATCAAGGAGATATTGCGAAAAAAGTAGCTAGCCCTGCGGCGCGACGCCAGGCAGCGCAGGGCTTAGTGGGGAAAGGCTGGAGCCAGCGCCGGGCGTGTGCCCTGGTGGGGCTGGCGCGCGGCAGCTACCACCCCGTGGCGCGCGGGCGTGAGGACGAGCCCGTGCAGCAAGCCCTGCGGGCATTAAGTGGGCGGCATCCGGGCTGGGGCTTCTGGAAGTTGCACCACCGCCTGCGCAAAAATGGACTGATCATCAACCATAAACGCACGTTACGCATCTATCGGGCCCTGGCGCTCAACCTGCCTCGACGCCTGAAAAAGCGCCTGCCCGCCCGCGTGAAGCAGCCCTTGACCGTGCCCGAGGCCGCTAACGGGTGCTGGTCGCTCGACTTTACGAGCGATGTGTTGACCGATGGCCGCCGGTTCCGGACCTTGAACGTGCTCGACGATTACAACCGCGAGCTGCTGGGCGTGGAGATAGATTTTTCCTTGCCGGCCAGTCGCGTTGTGCAGGTGCTCACGCGCTTAGTCGAGTGCTATGGCCGTCCTGCGCAGTTGCGCACCGACAACGGGCCTGAGTTCATCAGCGCCAAATTGAGCGAGTGGTGTGAGCAGCAAGGCGTTATCCTGCACTGGATTCAGCCCGGCAAGCCGACGCAGAATGCCTATATCGAACGCTTCAACGGCTCGTTTCGCCGCGAACTGCTCGACGCCCACCTGTTTCGCTCACTGGCCCATGTGCGCCAGCTGGTGGACGAGTGGCGGCACGATTATAACACGCAACGGCCACACCAAGCCTTGAATTTTATGACCCCACTCGAATTTAAACAAGCAGCTTAACCTCTGCCTACCATTGGCTTATCGAATAGGGAAGCGTACAATTGAAGCGTATTTCCAAAGCGAAAGTGGGTGTAGTGGAGACAGCAAAGCTGCCTGCTGTGTGGGTCCATACATAGCCACTATATCTGGGGATAGCAGGGCACTGCAGATTTCAACGGCTCCTCCAGCTTGGTAGAGTTGACCGTAAAACTCAGATGTATGATTAAGGAGGTCCTCATAGGCAATACTAACTGCCCGTGCTGCCTCCAGCAAATCAGGACGCGCAACCATCGAAGTCAATGGTGCTAGTGTCAACAGCGAGGCATACTCAGCTAAGACACCCCGATGTTTCAACCATTGGTCTAGTTTATCTTCACCTTTAAAGCCAGGAACAAGGTCTGCGCCCATTGCAAGTAGCTGGCGCAAATTGGCTAGCCAAGTGTCATTATGCACAACCGTATTATTCGGCAGTGTTACTTCTACAATGGGTAGAGGCTGGCCTGGATGTATGTCTTCAACAAGTGGCAAAATGCCGCCAAACGCCAGTGGGCCAGCAAAGTGCTGCGTTAATAATAACGCTACTGGATTTGGTATACCAGTTACTTCAGTAAAATCACCTTCAAGCGAATACTTTGGTTGGTCAATTTTGTCTTCCAATTGCTCCCATAAAGCTATGGCTTCCTGCTCCCAGGTTTCTTCATAGTTCGGCTCAGCGCTAAGCTTTAGTATTACTTCATCCAATGTGTCATTATACTGTGTCTTGGCTTTAGGTGCAGGTGGGGTGGGAGGTAATGGCCTACCGCCGCCGCCTTCGCCGCCACCTTCGCCGCCGCCTTCGCCGCCACCTTCGCCGCCACCTTCACCACCGCCTTCGCCGCCGCCTTCGCCGCCACCTTCACCACCGCCTTCGCCGCCGCCTTCGCCGCCACCTTCGCCGCCACCATTGGGGGGGGGAGGATTGGGCGATTGCGCACTCAGTCGCCCACTTAGCAATACATCAACTAGGGTAGCATCTAGTTTTTGTAGTTCCGCAGTAAATTCTTCAGCCGCCGGATTGAGACGCCTAAATGCAGCATAGGCCCCGCGCAGTAGCTCCAGGTCTTTATGACCAATGGCAGCTGCTTTCTTGCAGGTAGCTGCAGCAGAATCGATGTCTGTTTGGTCCTGCTGAATTAGGCGCTCAAGCAATGACTCATTGTCCAATAAATGTTGTCCTACCTGGCTAGGTTGGTTGAACAACGCCTTATCAGGAAGTAAGCCTATTTCAGGTAGCAACTCCCGTAAATCCGTTGAAGTAGGCGATGCCCAGTTAATCGCCGCTAATCTTAGCATTCCCCAGATGGGGACTACCGGTTGACCTTTAGATAGTTGTTGCCAAAACGCCTTCTGTGGTACAGGGCGTGCCTGTGCCACACCTTTTAAAGCAATCGCTTTTCCAATTTCATCAGGTCCTAGTATGCTATATGAGGTGGTCTAGCTAGGCCGGACAGCGAGAAGTCTTAACTTCCGCTGCCCATGACTGAAAAATCGCACCCTGGCGGCTTGGCTGCCACCCGTAAGAAATACACGCCGGCTTTCAAGGCTGAGTGCGTCCGCCAAGTGGCCGCCGGTTCCCGGCAGAGCGACGTGGCTCGTGCCCAGGGTATTTCGCCGGCCTTGCTGGGTCGCTGGCAACGCCAGGCTCTGGAAGCCGCCGTGCCCAGCAGCGCCGAGCGCGACGAAATCAAGCAGCTGCGGGCCACGCTCAAGCGCGTGGAAATGGAGCGCGATATTTTAAAAAAAGTCGTGACCATCTTTGCGCAACCGCCTCAGTCATGAGCCGCTACGCCTTTATCGCCGCCTGCACCGAGCCGTGGCCCGTGCAGTTGCTCTGCCAGGTGCTGGCCGTGAGCCCAGCCGGGTATTATCAGTGGCGGAACCGGCCGGCCGGCACGCCGACGCCGTGGCAAGTGGCGGCGCAAGCGGCCTTTACGCGCCACGCCCGACGCTACGGCACTCGGCGGCTGCGGGCCGAATTGCACGCTGAAGGCCACACTGTGGGCCGCTATGCATTGCGCACCTGGCTGCGCCAACACGGGCTGCGGGCCTTGAGCACCCGCCCGCACCGGCCGCGCACGACGGTGGCCGACCCAGCGGCCGTGGTGGCCGAAAACCGCTTGCTGGGTCAGTCGGCCCCCACCGCCCCGAACCAGGTCTGGGTCGGCGACATCACGTACCTGCCCCTGACGGGCGGGCGCTGGTGCTACCTGGCCACCTGGCGTGATGCCTGCTCACGGCGCGTAGTGGGCTGGCACTTGGCCGCCCAGATGCCGACCGAGTTGGTGCTCCACGCCTTGGAACAGGCCCTGACGCTGCGCCAGCCCGCGCCGGGGCTCATCATCCACGCCGACCGCGGCAGCCAGTACACCAGCGCGGCCTATCGCGCCCGCATCGCGCAAGCTGGCGCTCTGGCTAGCTTCAGCCGGCCGGGCAACCCGTACGATAACGCCCAGGCCGAAGCCGGCTGGAGTACACTCAAAACCGAGTTATTGCCGCCAGGCTCCGTTTTCGCCTCCCTCGAAGAAGCCCGTTTGGAAGTGGCCCACTACCTCGACACCTACTTCAACCTCGACCGCCGCCACTCCGCCCTCGGCTACCGCTCGCCTCATCAATTTGAACAGGACCTGAAAATCAACCTACCTTAACTCACTGTCCGTTTTTACTGGACCACCCCAGTCAGCTCCTAAGCCAGTTCGCTCACCAATTATTAGCAACTTAGATGTCTCATGGTCAGCACCTACAAGCGTTATGTACCAATTCTCGTCCGAACTTAGTTCACTTAGTAACCGAGCTAACCATGGCCCTGCTATCAACCCTTCAAGCACAATGCCTGGTTTGTGCGTTGTAATCTTGGTTAGCAATTCAACTAATGTGTCAGCTAATAAATTGTCTGCAGTCAGTACCGGCGTAGGGGTAGCAGTGGGCATATCGAGGGGAAAGAAATTGAGATTTTAAAATAGCCTAATAGCACTTAAGCGCTAATCAGTGCTTCGCCATCGGCGTAAGTGCGGGCGTATCCCTGGCGGCTTAGTTCCTGTAGTATTGACCGTGAATTTGACGCCAATTGCGCAGGGGTCAAACTTCGTAGTCCTACTAAGGCTAGTGCCTCAAGGTCAGCATTGCCTCGGGCTCCGCACATCAGTCCAAACTCCTCTGCTGCTTTTTGCCAAAAGTCCCGGTAGCGCATCGTTTCTCCAGGCTTTACCAAGGCTGTTACAAGCGCATCATAAACGGCTGCGACTGGTTTGAGATGATGTCCGGCGCGGCCAGTGTAGCGGGGCCACAGCCCCAAGCGGCGCCCTAGTGCCACTACATATTTATCCGCACCTTCGTTTTCAGCCCCAATAGAGCGTAATGCGGGCGTCACAAGGGCAGAACAAGCCGCCTCTCCGGCCTTTAAACCGGCGTCTATTTCTTGCTCAAATTCCAGCAAATATCGGTCACGGTGCTTTTCGTTTAGTTTATCTGCAAATGCTCGGTACTCCGCAGGAGATAAATCGTCCATACCGGAAGCTTTCAACTCTGCAAAAACGGCTGTCCCAAAATTGCGGCGCAATTGTCTTTGAGCAAGCGCGATACCACGGTGGCTGGCTGACCTGATTTCACTTTGGGGTTGAGGGCCACATACTAAAAGTGGCTGCCGTTTATTACTGCCTGCGTTTAGTAAATGAACCCATAATCCTAGTCCTGCTAGCCGGCCAGCTCGAGTCAATAATTCTTGTTTGCCTACGAGCGGTGCGTGGCCAGCTAAGTTTCTAAATGCTAATTGTAAGGATTGTAATGGCCCAGAAGCTTTGACTATATCACCAAGTGCCGAAGCGGGTGGCATTTCCGGCATCTGAACAGGCACATTTGGTAAGAGGGGCTGGGTAAGCCTGTATGTGGCATCGGATGCATCACTTAATGCGTCGCGTAATGCCATTGCCGCAGACCGGTCCGTATCAGCTAGTAAAACCTGGCCCACTAATTCTCCTGCTCCATTGTCAGATGGGTCATTGGTTAGGTGATGCCAATGAGTTAGTGTTAGGGTAGAAGTACTACCTGCGTAAAACGCGCCATCTTGATTAAGAACAGAATCCAGCGCTACCCTCAAGTCATCCAGAAGGTCTGGCGCCGAATCACCGAGTAGAATACCATCAAAATTGGGGTCTCCAATAAGCTGTGCCGCACTGCGACGAGTATTCGCCGATAGTCGTTCGCGCCCAGCATGAGTAGCTACCATTTCACCCAATAACTTTGGCGTTTTAGGTACTCCGCCGCATACCGTACGCAGCATTCCGTTGGTCAGGTGGGCAATTTTAATATCCCGGCCTGGTCGAAAACCCCACAGTTTGAGGGCAGCGTCCTTGGCTATTGTAGAAATCATAAGTGTAGGAGGTAGAACCAATCAATATTAAGGAAGAGAGCAGTTGAACTATGACAATAAGTAGCTCATGCCAGCAGGAGCATCAATATGCTCAACCACTTGGACTATGGTTTCAATATTGTCCTTACTGTTGTAAATTCGGAGGTATTCACTATTTGAAGGGAGCAATGATGCTGCAGCGGACAAGAAGTTGTCGACTCGTCTTCCTGCATCTTCATCACGACTGCTAATTGGCAAGCCTCGGGCAACGGCACTCATAGCGCGCCACAGCGGCAAGTCAATAAGGAGTGAGGGCCCTTGGGGAGTTGGCTTAGCAGCTAAGGTCAATAAAAGATGGTCCGGCTGATAATCCTCTAACAACTCGTCCATCGGAGATGGTAACATAGGCCGTCTAACTACACAATCCGAAGCGTGTATGCTAGCTCCGGCTACACGCGCCCAGGCAGGTTGGTCAGCATCATATCGCATACCTGTCCACAAATGGAGGGCTACTGTATTCTCCGGCGCCTGTCCTACAAACCGCACCAATGTTTTTAATATCACTGGAACAGCTGCGGAAAGTGACCCGGTCAGCAGTTCATTAAACTTGCGCCGGTCATCTGGTAGCGCTGCCATCACTTGTTCACCAGCTTCAGCTTCGAAGAAATGTTGCCGCTTAAGTTGACAAAATCGACGTCTTGCTTCCTCTGTCGAAATGCCTAGTTCACCAGGTGCTCCAGTAGCCGGCCCGCTCCCTGGTAGCCATGGGCCAGCCTTGCTGGGGGCGTCCCATAACTTATGGGTATCAAGGTGAGCATGAGGAAAGGACGCGGGGTCAAGGTCTCGTAATTCAGCGGCTAAAGGACTTGCCTCAGCTGGCATTTCAAATAGGGTTTGATAATAGGGAGGTGCCTTATCCGCTACCTCATTGCTTCCACCTGTTACCATGCGAGCCAACAGGCCTAAAAGCTGGTGTACAGTTACATGAATGCCACTGCGTTGTACTTCAGCTAACAAAGCATGTATTCTTTCGCGCACCCTCATATGGCCCAATGCCTTAACATTCGACAGCACTGCTGTTGGTGCTCCCGTATAATCTACTCTGCTCAACATCAGATTGATTGCCTCGCTGATGATTACATTGTTTAGCACCTGCCGACTGCCTAACTGAACGAGCACAGCTTTTGGCACTGCGTTGACTACGCCGTCGGATTCATATCGATAAGGGTGAGCCAACTGCTTGGAAAGTTCTTCAGCATCGGGGAGCCGTTTGAGCATATGGCGCAAAGGCCCCTCGTTAATCGCAACCAATGCAGGTAGCCCATTCTTAGCAGTTTCCGTCAAGCCTTCAATTAGTTGCGTTTCGGATACAGCGCTGGCATCTAACTCCGTATAAGTACCCACTGGCCAGTCCTCTCTCCCTTCTAAGCGTCGCAACAAGTGCGTCTTACCATCGCCAGGGTTACCTGTGAGATATACACGGTGACCTTCCTTGAGCAAATTTATTATTCCATCCTCAAGCTTTTTGCTTGTAATGTGAATAGTCTGCGTCTCATCAACCGTTTGCTTTTCAGCAAAACTTAATCGACCGTTGTCAAATTCAGCGAAGGTATTCCAGCTAATCATAGGAGGCTTGTCAGGACCTAAAAAAAAAAGTAACGACTCCGTCATTTGCGCGTGAGCCGTGGCAGCAGGTTTGATATCTAAAAGTGAGTCTGGACGGAAACTTGACTGTAAATGTGCTAATGTTTCAGGCCTTTGGACTCGATTTAAGAACCATCTTTTCTTCCAATATTCAATAATCTGCTCCGTCTCTGCAGTAGGGTTCTTAATATCAGTGAAGTACCAAGAAGGCGCCTTTTCTTGGCCAGTTAGATATTCTTGCCAATTTTGCGCTAGGGGTACGGCGTAGACCAACCGTGGTGTTGAGTGCTTCTGTAACTTTTGCAAGCCCAGAAGCCCGAGAGCCGCCGACATACTTCGCAACTTGTAGTTCACGCCAGCTGCAAAAGTGTAACTCTGAGAGGTTGCTTCTGCCTGTAGCAGTTGCTGGATTGTAGTATAAGTTTTCTGGGAAAAATGCACGCTACCGTAGCCTTCCGTTTTCCCTAATAGTTTGTACTCAACCTTGCCTCCAACCCCAGGGAAGTTGACTCGATTGTATTGGCTGCTGCCTACATGGTACAGGCTGGTCGTTCCAAGTAGCACGAGGTTAGCATCTCTAACCAAGTCAGAGCCTTGCATTCGGCTTGCAATAACGCTGTTGAACTGGTCATACCTCTCTCGGTAGTCGTTGATAACTTGTGGACTGGCCATTAGCATAGCCACAAGTTTACCACCCAGCAGTTCTCCATAAGGGGGGACTGCGCCACAGGTTGTGATTTCCATCAACGAGGCTGCAACGTGGCGCTTTTTTACACTTCGCAGTGCCATACGCAATGCTCGCTTACCTTCTGCGCATTGCATAAGGTATTGGTATTGCTCCTCACCATTAAGGTCTGCGCATTTATTGAATTCTAGCCTAGCGCTAAGAAGTTCTTGCAGCACTTGCACCCTTTTTTTGCGGAACGTAGGGGAACGCGCTTCTGCTTCTAAATCGGTGCCCTGTATGCGGCGTTCACGACTACCCAAGTAGTTAGTATCAGCCGCATTAGTTAGATTGAGCAGGGTCGCAGGGGTTGGGTACACACATTCCTCCTCCGTCAGGACACCATCTTCTATTAAGTCAGCCCGGTATATCTCGGCTAATGCTCGTGCTAGCTCTTGGTGCAGAGCTTCGACACGGGTGCGCCGCTGATGCTTATGCGTCTCATTCGCCTTGGGGTCCTTCTTGTCTGCTAATGAATCTAAACTCCAACCAATTGCGTGGTCTCGAACGGAAATCTGCACTACTGCCGACCCGAGTGCCGCAATGCCAATGATAGGGTGAAAAGGGCGCGCTTTATCGCGCACCAGGTAGAACATGCGTCGTCCCGGTTGTGTCTGCAAAGGCAGGCTCCACGTGTAACGGCAGTAACGCCAAATGTCTAGCAGTCGCAACCCTGTATGCTCATCGGGTAATTCCGAGGCTAACTGTAAGTAAGGCTGCACTAAGTTGCTTAATTGGTCAGTACGAGTGGCCTGAGGAGCCGCCAATGCAACGATGAGGTCAGCGGATAGCTGTCCTGGGCTTGCTAATAATACCCGAACATTAACCCGCTGGCCACGATAGAGCCGGGTTTGCTCCATACGGCGCAAAAAAATTCGTACCGCTGGGTCACGACGTTGTTCATCGCGGCTTAGCAGTAGAGACCGCTTTAGAGTTTCCTTTACCTCAGCGGGAGCTGGCCGTTCTCCTGGCACCAAAACCCGGTGTACCGTATCAGGTGGTGTTGCGCGTAGAACTGCTTTTTCGGGTATAGACAGTTCCCCATCCCCAGCAAAAAGCCAACCCTGTCTTGTCAAGTCAAGCAGAACATTCCCAAATACAAGTAACCGTAACCTGACCGCAGGTGGCAAGTCAGCTTTCTCAACGTTGTTATCTATCCAGTTTTCTAAATATCCTGCAAGTGCCTTATGGCGAGGAGCATCCTTAAGCTGCGCCCATAATTTCTCTGCCGGCTCGCAAGTAGGTATTTTTGGTACGAGTTCAATAATCGGTTCTATCACGGAATTCTTTGATTGCACCCAATACTGAGCTTAGCACGAAATTAGTGATAAAACCTTAGCACAAGCAATGAATAGGCTTGGAACTCCAGCATAGTACAATTAGGGGCTCAGGAAGCAAACTTATCAAATAGGCAACGTAACTTCTTGTTATATAGCCACCTAATCGCTATTGCAACCGCGCAAAAATATGGGAGGCTAAATTTCATTACCTTCTGCGCCTGTTTGCGCTGGTTCTAACGGCATCAGATACGGCTCAGTTTCGGGCCTAAGCGTACGCTCGGTCAACGCCTGATTCCTGCGACTACGCCGTCGTATGCAGAATTGCTGCCTGGCATCAGCCAACTTGGACGGGGCCGTAGAACTCGACGAGATCTGATTCCGGCCGTGGTGGGTGCGCGGCAAACGCGGCCGGAGTGAAAATGGCAAAACAATTGTATTTGGCTTGTTAAACACGGTGGACAAGTCTATGCCAAAATCGGCCTGGACTGCTCAAAAAAGATCCTGCAAGCCATCTCTGCGGCAAAATCGATCTAGCCACCATAGTCAACACCGACGGCTGGCGCGATTATGACGGGCTAGTGGACGTAGATTTTGATCGGCATTTTCGGATCCATCACGGTTAAGAAGAATTTGTGATGGGTACCTTTCACATCAATGGCATTGAATCCTTCTGGAGCTTCGCATAATTCCGCCTACAGTAGTTTAAGGGGCTACCGAAACATACATTCTAGCTGTACCTGCAAGAGTCCTAATTTCGCTTTAATCACCGCCAATTAGACCTCTACAAACTCTTGCTTAAATTACTTTGGCAACAGCCCCTCTAAACGAGTTTGCTTCCTAACCTTAAAATAAATAGAAATTGCTTATACAACCAATATCTCCCCTAGCCAAGTCAGCTCACGACCTATTAGAAATGCGCCGGCGCCATTACGCTGAAGACTTCCGATTGCTAATCAAGGACTATAGAGAGGAAAAGGGAACCGCTTCAAACTATAATGGGCGACAGTTGCTAGAGCTTTTGCAAAATGCCGACGACGCGGCCGGGGGCTTAGCTGGGGGGGGTAAAGTTTTGGTACGGTTGAGCGAAGGGGAATTGACCGTGGCCAATACTGGGGAAGCATTTACGCAAGACGGCTTCGAGTCTATTCTATACAGTAATCTGAGCCCGAAATACGAGCAGCAAAACAAGATTGGCGCAAAAGGCTTAGGTTTTCGCGCTGTACTGGGATGGGCTGACCGTATTACAATACACAGCGGGGGCTTGCATGTGGCTTTCTCAGAGGAGTACGCGCAACGCTTTCTCGCAGACCTCAAGCGGGAGTATGCAGACTTGGCGGAGGCTCTGCAAAAGCGCAGTCCCAACCCGAAGTTCATTGCGACGTTATCGTGCGCCGAACTGTTGCCGGAGGCAGCGTTGCCCAATGACTTAGCCGGCTACAACACCGTGCTAACTATGCGGTTGCGGCCAGGGGTAGCTGATTTAGTGCTTGCACAGATTAACTCGGAGCTCGATGCTGAGGTGCTGGTTTTTTTAAATCATTTAACTGAATTGCGGCTGGAACTCCCTACAGGTACACGTTGCCTAACACGTATAAGTCCTAGCGCAGAGCAATTGCAAGTAGATGTCACGAATGAAACTAGTGGAGAGGTTACCAGTAAAATATGGCGTCTGGTGCAAGAAACCGGACAGCATGGAGAGGGCGAAAAATCTAAAAACTATGAACTGAGAGTAGCTTGGCAACCAGACTTGAGCGACAAGCGGCAACAACTCTATTCGTACTTCCGGACGCGGGTGAGCTTTCCATTTCCGGTTCTTGCTCATGGCACGTTCGAACTAAGCAGCGACCGTAACAGTCTTGAAGACGATACAGCAGGCCATAACAGGTTCCTACTTGAGCGCATGGCCCACCTACTAGGGCAAGCAGCATTGGCACTTGGGGCAGAATCATCTAGCCAAGTCTCTTACCAACCTTTGCGACTGCTAAACTGGGGCAAGATGCCTGACCAGCAACTAGAGCAACGGTTCAAGTTCAGGTCTCGGCTACTAGAAGTACTTACTGAATCTCTGCTATTTCCTACTGTTGCCAATACCTATGTTACGGCCCGTAAAGCAGTAGCATACGCTAGGGATTTTGCTAGTTTCTTAGACCCTTCTGATTGTCCACGGCTATTGTTGTTTAGCGATGCTGAGGAGTCAAAACCAGCACCAGTTCAAGAGTTGCTTCGTAGCCTTGGGCAAGCTCGAATCTATGTAAAACAACAGCTATTAAATATCGTCAGTAAGCGACGACGAGTTTTGCCAGCCGCCCGCTATGCTGAGCTACTCGCCATGACGGTGAATGAATTGAACTTGAGCCAAGAAGTAGAAGCAGCAAAATTTCAGCTACCGGTCTTATTCTATGGAGGCAGAGGGAGGGCTGATTTTGCTGCTGACTCACCGGTGTTTTTGCCAGTAGAAGGCAAGGTTCGCTATGAACTACCGGAAGAGGCGGCCCGGCTACAAGTAATGTCGGGAGAGTTGGCCATTGGTTTACGGGAGGCTTTTGCATGCGCCAGTTTTACGGATTTAGGCCAGCTTCTAAGCCCATTGAAAGTGCAGCCATATTCATTTGCAGCTGTAGCTGAAGTACTCATTGAGTCTTATAAGGCAGAAAAGCCTGAGGTGTGGCATCCGTTTTTATATAAGTTATACCAGCAGGAGCGTGCAGCCACGAAAGTCAGACTGGCACGGTTACAACGTGCTGAAGGCTTGCTATTGTACACCGCCACGGGCAAAGTGGCTGAAGCTAAAACGCTCTACTTCGGCCGGGCACATGGCCACCTAATTGGGGAGGAACTCTTCGCACACAATCGGGCACGACTTGTAGGCACTGCCCAGCGAATGGGTCTGGACCCCAAAGACACAAACGTCGTAGAATATCTGACGTGGTGTGGAGTAGAAAAGTACCCGCGGCTGGTGAAGCGCGAGGTGAATGACAGTGCCTACCGTGAAGAAATTTTGCGTGCTCTAGATTACAAAAGCCGTCCGATTTCTAACGATGACAGCCGCTCTTACGAAGAGTTACTAGCAAAAATTCAATACAATGGAAAGTGCGAGGCAGACCATCTGGAGGATTTCGAGGAGATTCTGAGCCGAGCACCGTTGGCTACCATTATCAACTGGCTGAAACAAGACGAAAGGTTAGCGAAGCGGTTGGAGCCAGGTAGCCGGGAACCCATTGGAAGCAAGCTCGTATTCTGGATTAAGTACAAAAAAAATGAAACCGAGATACCTGGACGCAGTATGCCGTCTTATTTGCGCTGGCAATGCCAGCGCCTAAAGTGGCTAACAGTCGACGGGCTTAATGAGCGGGTGGAGCCTTTACGCGCATTACACTCTCGCAAGGCACCTAATTTGCAGCCAATTTTGTATGCGCCAACTGTTCCATATAATGAGCTAATGACTCGGCCCTATCCAGGGCTGACACGACCTGAAATAAATCGGGCACTTACGTTATTGGGCGTGGCTCTAACTGTTAGTGAGGTTCCTACCACACCGCTCTATAAGCTCCTGTTAGAACTGCCAGAACTCGTCCCGAATGTTCAACTGGCTGGTGCCTTCTACCGGGAACTGGTGGAGAATTATGAGGGTAGCCCGGACAGCAACTCCCCCACCTACCAGCAGTTCCGTCTTAAAGGACGAGTTGCTTGTCAGCGTGGCCAGGAGCCACCCGCATTCTATCCAGTGAAGGAGGCTGTCTACATAGACAACTCATCTTATGGAGCGGCTGTCGTAGCCTGTTTTCCAGTGCTAATGGCTAGCCGCAAGCGTGGCAAGGACAGGGTACTGGCATTATTTGGTGTGAAGCCGCTCGATAATATTACGCTAAGAATTGAAGGTTCTGAACCAACGGCACACCCAGTTCAAGGTGCGTTTGCAACAGACTTCGATGACCTACGTGGATATGTGCTAGCGTTGCGCCGCAGTAAGAATACCACAGACTCGGAACGCCTGCGCAAGCTGCGTCTGCATTTGTCGCAACAAGTTGGAGCAGCTTTTACCTTGCCTACCACTGGTGAGACAGTTCCAGTCAGCTTAGGGGCTTTCGAATTTGTGTATCTACCTGACCAAAACCGAGCCTATGTCGAAGTACCAGCGACCATAAATAGTTTAGGAGAGTTGAAGGACTCCGATGGGTTCTGCGAGTGCCTTGCAGAAGTTCTTTGCACAGCTCTGGGAGTAGTCGAGGACAAAGACAAGTACACTAATCTGCTGTCACGCAGTCCAGCGAAGCGACGTAGCTTGTTGCGCACTTGGCTAGGTGCTGAGGCAGAACCTGAGTTGAGCAGTTCGCAACAGGAGTTAAACCTAGCAACCGAAAGCCAACATGCATTCTGGAATGCCATGAGGGCAGCGGTAAAGCTTTCGCCTTTGGACGACGCAACTTTAATACGATTAGTCACGGCTGACCAATGGCTAGGGCAACTGGTCAGTGAGTTTGGCGAAGAGTACCGAAGCGCATTTCTAGCTGTGCAACAGCTAGATTTTACTTTACCGTTTTCACATGAGGGATTGGGCCAGGTAAGAGCTTTATTGATGGCGCTAAATGTGAACTTGCCAAGTTTCAATGCCGAATTGGGTGATGCACAACTCGACTTCCGTCCGTTCTGGCTACGACTTTTTGGGGATATGATTGTGGCGCGTCGGAGTCGATTCGAATTAGGATTGCACGAGAAATTGCGCACGCAACCACTAGAGGCTCAGCAGCAATTTCAAAAATATCGGCAAGCCTATCAACAAGGGTTAAGCACAGTGGACAATGTGTTGGACTTTGACTTGGACGCCTTTTTTGCCGCTTTTGCAAGTGCTTCACCTTTTTGGGTGGATGTGTCAACAAAGTCGGATGCGACACAAGCTATGATGGACTTGGAAAAGCTCGCCTCAAATACGGATAGTGCATTAAGCGCACTCGCCAAGGAACAGAGTGTGCCGGAACAAACCGTTCGCAAGTTTCTCAACGAGCTGTCTAATTCAAGCCTTTTATATTTCCAAGATGCAGCTACCCTGTTAAAGCGGCTTTTACAAGCTTACCCAAGACCCACGCAGACGAATACGAAGCCCGGTGGTAGTCCGGCCCGGGCAGAGGTGACACTAGGGGAAAACATCACTTTTGCGTATGATGATTTGAAGGATTTAGCAGAGCAACTTGATGCTTTACCTGCATTTACATCTACAATAAGCACCATCCGCCCACGTAAACATCAGTCAGGCGTAAATGGAAAACGCTCTGGTGCTGGTCGAGGAGGCAGGCACGGAACTACACAAGGCAGCTCGAATGACGAAACAGCTTTTCTAGGAGAATACTGTGCGTACCGGGCGCTATGCGATCTTTTTGGAGCTGAGCGGGTAGAGTGGTGCTCAGAGTTGGCTATTAAAGCCGGTCGTGGCTATGGTGGCCTAGCAGGTCATGGCTATGATATGCGGTACCGTGACGATAAGGATGAAGTGCGGTACGTGGAAGTCAAAGCAACTACGGGTGAAATGAGTGTGTTTCATTTATCGCGCAACGAGTTGCAAGTTGGTGAAAGCAGCCTGCATCGAACGCGCTATGAACTTGTTTTAGTGTCCTTTGTACATGACATAGCTAAGGTGCGGATAGAGCGTATAGCGCAGCCTTTCAATTACAAACGAGGTGAGTCTTTCATAGATAACCCTAATTTTAGCGTTGAGGAAGACAGTTTTCTTATCCGTTTCAAGCGCAAGGAGCACAAATAACAATAGGATGACTAGTATGTGCATAAGCCCCTATTGAAAAAACGGGTGATAAGCTGGTGTGCGCCAGAGTTAATTATATTGGTCAGCTTTATGCTTGAGTGCGTAGTTACACGAACGCACTTACTTTCCTATTCTTTTTGACTATGCTTGTCTACCAGAAAACTAAAGCTGAGTTCCTTGATGATGTCTTATCCAACCAAGTTGAAGTTATTATCCAAGATCTGGTACTGAAGAAGCTCGGGCGCAAAACAGGGCAGTCGGAGATCAATTCCTGGCGCAATTCCATGATGTACATGAACAATGTACTCGTCGATACGCACATTCCTAGCGACAGCGGCGTCAGTATTGAGTACCAGCTCCCCTACGCGGGCCTGCGCATTGATTTTGTGCTGACTGGGCAGGATGAGCAGGGCGCAGACAAGGCCATCATCATTGAGCTTAAGCAGTGGTCGGAAGCAGCCGCTACCGATAAGGACGGAGTGGTCTCCACCTATCTGGGCAAAGGCCTGCAGGAGGTCAATCACCCCTCCTACCAGGCTTGGTCCTACGCCGCCTATCTCAACGGCTTCAACGAGACGGTGTATACCGACGGCATCAAGCTGCTGCCCTGCGCCTACCTCCATAACCATCCCGACAACGGCGTGCTCACCAGCGGCCACTACGCCGACTACGTAGCCAAGGCCCCACTCTTCCTCAAGAGTGACGCTCTGAAGCTACGCGAGTTCATCCGCCAGCACGTCCGGCACGGCGACAAGTCGGGCATCATGTACCGCATTGACGGGGGCCGTATCCGCCCCTCCAAGCAACTCGCTGATTCCCTCGCCTCCATGATGAAGGGCAACCAGGAGTTCATCCTCCTCGACGAGTAGAAGGTAGTTTACGAAACGGCCCGCAAGCTGGCCGCCAAGTCCAGTGATAATAAGAAGCACGTGCTCATCGTCCACGGCGGCCCCGGCACCGGCAAAACCGTGGTGGCCATCAACCTGCTGGTCAATCTCACCAAGCAGGGCCTCGTGGCCAAGTACGTGAGCAAGAACTCGGCCCCCCGCGCCGTGCACAAAAGCAAGCTCACCGGCTCTATGCGCCGCACTGTCTTCGACTCCATGTTCGTCGGCTCGGGCGTATTCACCCAGACGCCGGAAAACACCTTCGATGCCCTCATCGTCGACGAGGCCCACCGCCTCAACGAGAAGTCCGGCCTGTTCAGCAACCTCGGCATCAGCCAGCCCCTGGAAGTCATCCGCTCCAGCCGCTTCAGCGTGTTCTTCATCGACGAGGACCAGCGCATCGCTGTGCAGGATGTGGGCAGCGAAGAAGAAATCCGCAAGTGGGCCGACCAAGAAGGTGCCGAAGTCCACGTCCTCAACTTAGTCTCCCAGTTTCGCTGCAACGGCTCCGACGCCTACATGGCCTGGCTCGACAACGTGCTCGACATCCGCGAAACCGCCAACCCCACCCTTGACGCCACTGACTACGACTTCCGCGTCGTCGATACCCCCGACGAGTTGCAGCAGTTCATCTACGAAAAGAACCAGGAGCGTAACCGCGCCCGTATGGTGGCCGGCTACTGCTGGGACTGGGCCAGCAAGAAGGACGCCAAGGCCTTTGACTTTGAGCTAAGCCACACCTTTAAGCACAAGTGGAACCTTACCGACGACGGTGGCCTCTGGATGATGAAGCCCGACTCAGTCACCGAAATTGGCTGCATCCACACCAGCCAGGGTCTCGAACTCGACTACATCGGCGTCATCATCGGCCCCGACCTGCTCGTGCGCGACGGCGAAGTAGTAACCAATGCCCTGGCCCGCGCCAGCGCCGACAAAACCGTCCAGAAGAAGAAGGAGTTGCTAAAGTCAGCTGCAGGCCGCGCCCAGCTCGACCTTATCATCAAAAACACTTATCGCACCCTCATGACCCGCGCCATGAAGGGCTGCTACGTCTACTGCACCGACCCCGAAACCGCAGCCTACTTGCGTCACCGCATCACCCACCCCGTCTAGATAGGGCAGAGGCGAGGACATGATGCAGTAGTAAGTTTTGGTAGACAACAGCCGTGCTGAGCTTGTTGAAGCATATCTACCGCTTCGTTGAGAGTTAAGGAACCACTGCCTCAGTATCCGGGAGCAACCACAAACTTGCAGCAAATAACCCAACCGTTGTCAGGCTCCCCTTAACTACCGGAGAGCGAGCTGGCGGGGGTGAGGCCCAATACTATCCGCTGCTATTCTCCTATGCGCCTTTAAGCCGACTTCACTACCGCCATGGGCGACAACGTTATTGTCGGCCAGTTCCAGCACGCCTTCATCAACCACTGCCACACCGAGACGCAGCCTGATTGCCCCACTGAACGTCCGCGAGGCCCGCAGTCAACTGGCTTACGCGCGCGAGTCCACCGATCTGTAGTTTAAGCCAAACAATATAGCAGACAAATAATATTTCTAATTTGGTTGCGGTAAGTACAATGTCCTGAATAAGCCTGTCAGCTAATACAGTGCTGGCAATCGTGTGGTGAAGCCCTCAATTGCCCCTTTCAAAACAGTCAAATTCTCAACCGGAAATACTTATGAAAACAACTCTACTTCCTCTCCTTCTCCTATTGCCTTGCGCATTGTTCGCGCAGCAAGCAGACTCCACTGTAGCAACGGTAAGAAAACCTGCCTCCTTAACGCAGAATACTGTGCCAGAACCTGACAGTGAAGCAATTAAACTGAAAACGGCAGCACAGAAAACGAAAGCAGTGCTACTCAAAGATCAAACGCGGCAAAGCCAAGCCACTGCTCAAGTTGCTCAGGAAATCGTAGATGGCAAGACCACGGCAGAGAATACAACTACTACGGCCTTGATTGGCAGGAATAAAGTTGCGCTGACCAACCTGGACCAGGTCATAAGCTTGGCGGATGCAGTAATTGATAAAGCAGATGCGGCGGATGCTGCCGCCAAGAAAGCAAAAGCCGACTTAGCCAAGGTGGGCAAAGATCCCAGCGAGAAAGAAAAGAAAAAGATCAATCAGCCGGCGCAGGATAAGCTACAGGCAGCCAAGGATGCCAATGAAAAACTGTCTGCTGCGCTAATTGCTCTTGGAGCTGAAAAGAAGGAAGAGGCCAAAGCAGCGAAAGAGTTTTCACCTTTCCGGCTCTGGATAGGAACAAATTTCGACATGCTGGAAAAAATCAAGGCCACCAAACTGTATGGGAATCTTGATTTTACCCTACCCATGGTAGATGACAAGCGTGAATATTTACTACAGGTTGGGGCTTTTCAGAACCGCTCCATATCAGTTGATTCCGCTAGGCGCTCGGGCACGGCAGTGGACCGCGACTTTCGCGCCCCTATAGCGCGGGATACCATTCAACTGCTCCGGACGACTTACGATAATAAAGTCACGACCTCCATCAACAATCTTGGTTTCTACGTTACGTCCGGCATTAAAATCCTTAGCAAAGGCAACTCCTTTAAGGTAGAAGGGCTTTCCAGTACTGTCAAAAACCTTAATGGCTACCTAGCACTACGTGCAGAGATTGTCCGGCGTCAGTATTCTACCGTGAACAAAGTTGATGTGCTACGGCAGGATACCATCCGAGTACCCTTCGATGGTACTGCCAGGTTTTTCCCTTTGCCTCCCGACCGCACCTTCTCACGCGTAGCTAGCACATTTCAAGTTGGTGCTCCATTCATATTTGTCACGGACAATATTGAAATGCGCTTTGCACCCTATGTAGGTGTAGTACTCCCTAAAAGTTGGACAGTTTCTGGCGGCTATCTTAGTCAACGCCATGAACCCAAAACGCACCCGTCGCCGCTTTACTGCTGCCTTCAAAGCAGAAGTAGCGTTAGCCGCCCTGACGGAGCGGCACCCGCTGGCTGAACTGGCCACGCGCTACCACTTGTCCGTCGCACAGATTAGCCGCTGGAAGCTGCAGTTGCGCCAGCAAGCGGCGCAGGTCTTCACGGAGGCCAGCCCGGCCGCACCAGCCTCGTTGGATGTAGAACCGCTGTACGCCGCCATCGGCCGGCTGCAGATGGAAAATCAACTGCTAAAAAAAACGTTGCCGCCATGCGCGTAGCCCAGCAACGGGCCCTGGTGCAAGCCAGTGCCGAAGGCTCGGTGCAGGCCCGCTGCCAGGCGTTGGGGCTGGCCCGCAGCAGTTACTACTACCAGCCCCGGGGCGAAAACGCGCTGAACCTGGCGCTGATGCGCCTACTCGATGAGGAGTTCACGCGCCACAACTTCAAGGGCGTGCTGGGCCTGCGCGACCACCTGCGCCAGTTGGGCTACCCAGTCAACGAAAAGCGGGTGCGCCGCCTGGTGCGGCTCATGGGCCAGGAGCCGGTCTATCCCAAACCGCGCCTGTCGGTGCCCGGCCAAGGTGTCACGCGTTATCCGTACCTGCTGCGCGAGCGGGTGCTGACGGCTCCCAATGAGGTCTGGAGCACCGACATTACCTATTTGCCTATGGCCCGGGGCTTCCTCTACCTGGTGGCTGTGCTCGACTGGCACTCGCGCTACGTGCTGAGCTGGGAGCTGAGCAACACGCTCGACGTGGGCTTCTGTCTGAGCGCGTTGTCCGGGGCGTTGCAACAGCAACCGGCCCCCTTTATCTTCAACTCCGACCAGGGCAGCCAATTCACCAGCCAGCCATTTGAACAGGCCCTGCTGGCCGCCGGCTGCCAGATCAGCCGCGACGGCCGGGGCCGCGCCACGGATAACGCCTTCATCGAGCGGCTCTGGCGCTCGGTCAAATGGGAGTGCGTGTACCTAAATCCGGCCACCGATGGCCAGCACCTCTACCAGCAGCTGCACGCCTACTTTACCTACTACAATCACCAGCGGCCCCACCAGGCGCTCAAGGGCCTGACACCTGCCCAATTCTTCGCCCAAACCCCTACCTTCAAACCTTCGTCAATTTGCTTAACAAACCCCGCCTAAACTGTCCAGGTTTTGGGGAGTAGTACA